>JAFAKL010000255.1 GCA_019235445.1 Verrucomicrobiota bacterium
GAGGGTCCTGTGCCTTCCCTCCGCAAGACCGGTTGTTCGAAGCTCCCAGAGGGCGTCATTCACCGCCGGGATCGCGATGGCGCAATGTGCAACATCCACCACGTCGCGGCTGTTCTTCCCGAAAAACCCGATCTTGCCCTGTCCTGCATGAACAGTGATCCTGTTTCTAAATGCATAGGAGGAATCGGAAGCAATGGTGGGCAATACCTCGACATCGGAGATGTGAGCAATCCTCTCCAGGAGTTGGACCACCTGCCGGCGCTTGAGTTCCAGCTGATGAGGGTAGGCGATATGCTGATAATCGCAGCCGCCGCATCGACCAAAATAGGGACAAACGGGCTCTACTCGCTGGGCGGATGGAACGGTGACCTTCCTGAGCTGCGCACGGTCAAAGCTTTTCCTCTGTTCAATAACTTCGGCTTCGACCCGTTCCCCCTCCAGCGTGAAAGGGACAAAAACGACCTTGCCGTCGTGCTGGCCGACACCGGCTCCCCCGAACGCGACATCATGAATTTCCAGTTCCATGGAGGGACCTGATGGAGGGCGCGACTGTGAGGGTCTCACCGGGACAGACTATTCGAAAAGTTGTGGCCGGAACTATGATAAATGCTTACGATGGCAGACTCAATCTAAACATCGATAGGATTGACCTCATGCTCGGGAAGAAGAATACGGACCACCCGGCGATTTCCGCCTGGGTAGAAAAGACCGCGGAGCTATGCCAGCCGGATCAGGTATTCTGGTGCTCTGGCTCTGAGGCAGAAAAACAGTCTCTGACCGATCTTGCCGTTCGTCAGGGAACGCTGAGTCCCTTGGACCGGAAGAAGTGGCCGGGCTGTTATCTTCATCGGTCGAACCCGAATGACGTGGCACGCGTCGAGGAATTAACCTTCATCTGTACCGCCTCGCAAGAAGAAGCCGGTCCGACCAACCATTGGGCGCCTCCAGCCGAGATGTACGACAAGCTGCACCGCCTGGCCCATGGGGCGATGAAGGGCAGGACGATGTACGTGGTGCCTTACCTCATGGGTCCGCCGGGATCACCGCTGACCAAGGTTGGAATAGAGCTGACCGACTCCGTTTATGTAGTGCTTAGCATGCGAGTAATGGCCCGTGTCGGAGCAGTTGCCTACGAACATCTGGGGCAGCGCAACGACTTTAACCGTGGTCTCCATTGTATGCTCGATATCCATCCTGAAAGGCGTTTCATCGCTCATTTTCCCCAGGATAATGCCATCATCTCCGTCGGGTCCAACTACGGGGGCAACGTGCTCCTGGGCAAGAAATGCCTGGCTCTCAGGATCGGCTCTTATCTCGGACGCAGAGAGGGTTGGATGGCGGAGCATATGCTGATTCTGGGGGTCGAAGATCCTCAGGGCGAAAAAACCTATATTGCTGCCGCGTTCCCGAGCGCATGCGGAAAAACGAATTTTGCGATGTTGATCCCGCCAAAGCATTTCGAGGGCTGGAAAGTCTGGACGGTGGGCGATGATATCGCCTGGATGAAGCCGGGAGCAGACGGACGGCTTTTCGCCATTAACCCTGAAGCCGGTTATTTTGGAGTTGTTCCTGGAACAAATTTCAGGTCCAACCCGAACGCGATGCTTTCGATGCAGAAGGACACCATTTTTACCAATGTTGCAGCCACCGCGGGAGGCGATATCTGGTGGGAAGGCAAGGATGAAGAACCCCCAGAAGGTTTGCTGGATTGGCAAGGCCGGCCTTGGACAAAAGGAGAAAAGGCGGCTCATCCGAACAGCCGGTTCTGCGCCCCGATGACCAACAATCCCGCGCTGGACCGGGAGACAGATAACCCCAATGGTGTTCCGATCAGCGGAATCATTTTCGGCGGTCGTCGCGCCACTACAATGCCGTTGGCCTTCCAGGCGTTTAACTGGATCCACGGCGTTTATGTTGGCGCGACAATGGGATCCGAAATGACAGCGGCAGCTGTGGGGACTGTCGGGCAGGTGCGTCGTGACCCGATGGCCATGCTGCCGTTCTGTGGATACAACCTGGGGGACTATTTCGGCCACTGGCTTAAAATGCGAAAGAACCTGCAAAAACCGCCAAAAATCTTCCAGGTGAACTGGTTCAGAAAATCAGCTTCCGGCGAGTTTCTGTGGCCGGGCTTCGGTGAAAACATGCGAATTCTAAAATGGATCGTGGATCGCTGTCGTGGCCGGGTCGGTGCCGATGAAACGCCGCTTGGCTGGATGCCAGATCCGTCGGATATCGATCTCGGGGGACTTGACTACGAAAAATCGAAACTGGCCGAGGCCTTCAAGATCGATGTCGAAGACTGGAAAAAGGAAGTGCTGGCGCAGGATGAGCTGTTCATCAAGCTCCACAGCGATTTGCCAATGGAGCTGCATTTTCAGCGGGAACTGTTGATCTCACGGCTTTAGTGCCAAAAAACCGTTCGTTTAGGGCTTATGCATCTGGGCTGGTTTGGGGCTGGTTCCGGCCGATCGGAAATCGACGAACAAGGTTAGCAAAAATCGGCCGCACACCGGGAGGCACTGCGTCGCCTGCGAAGCGGCAAGGAGGTGAGAGAGCTTAAAGCCGCCACTCAATCGGCGGGGGACAATGGATGTTCCTTGAAAAAACTTAGGTTCGTGCGAAACGAAATTGTCAAATATGATCGAAACGACCCTAATACTGCTTAAGCCGGATTGTCTGGCGGATCGCCATTGCGGCGATGTGATCAGCCGATTCGAGGCATCCGGTTTAGAGATTGTTGGCTGCAAAATGATGCTCCTCGCCGATGAGGTACTTGCGGAACACTATGCTCACGTCATGGACAGGCCTTTTTACCCGGAGCTCAAATCCTTTATGCAATCCAGCCCGGTTGTCGCATTGGCTCTGTCGGGCGAAAATGCGGTTGCCTTGGTGCGCGATCTGATGGGCCCGACCGATTCCCGGAAGGCGGCGAAGGGTACCGTGCGAGGCGATTTCGGTAAGGATACTATGGTCAATGTGGTCCACGGGTCCGACAGTGGGGAGAACGCCGCACTGGAGCTAAAGCGGTTTTTTGCCGACAACGAGCTGTTCGAATTCACCGCCAAACGTTGACTCGAGTGTGTTCCTGGGCGTGGCATCCGCCGTGCGTTAAACGACAACCCTTGCCGGAATCTGCGAGGATCTGCTGCTTACCTCTGGGTTTAACGCTGTCAGAATGACACTAGCGGCAATTGTTTTTGATTTCGACGGGCTGATCGTCGACACCGAGAATCCCGGCTTTATCAGCTGGCAGGAAATTTATCAGGAATTTGGCGCGGTCCTCAGGATTGACGATTGGAGACATGCGACCGGATACGTGGGAGGATTTGATCCAGGCATTCACCTGGAGCAGATGTTGGGACGTACCCTGGATTGGTCTCAACTCAGGCCCAGACGAGAAATCCGAAACTGGGAATTAACTCTCCAGGCCAAGGTGTTGCCTGGGATCGAACCACTCTTCCAGACCGCCAGGGAACGTCAACTACGGATCGGTGTGGCCAGCAATTCGGAAAATGGATGGGTCGAAGGCGGGTTGCGCCGACTCGGTTTGCGGGATTACGTTGATAGCGTCGTCTCGCGCGACATGGTCGTGAATCCGAAGCCTGCTCCGGACATTTATCTTAAAACGGTGCAGACATTGCAGGTAACACCGCGGGACGCCGTGGCTCTTGAGGACTCCGAGCCCGGATGCCGGGCGGCTAAAATGGCTGGATTGAAGGCCGTCGCTATTCCTAATCAATTTAGCGAGCGCCAGGATTTGACCATCGCCGATCTGGTGGTGCAGAGCGCCTCGGAATTGAACCTGGATCGATTGGCCGCTTTGGTGGCTGGCGAACGGGGATGAGGAACTTCCGGGACGGGTAATGAGCTTGGAAAGGAAGAGACCGCTATGGGACAGACCAGGGATGTGCGGGAGATCCCGGCGAAGTCGAAGAGATTTCAAACGCTGGCGCTCCCCATACCCCGATCCGGCGACACGACTCCCCTTGCCTCCGATTGTTCGTGCTTGTATTTAACCACTGCCTAGGGGACAGGACACTAGAGCTGATCTCTCATGAAATTACCTGAGCTCCGCGGAATTCTGCATTATGTCACGGGTTTCAGGGACAAGATTTTCGTCGTCGCGATTGATGGCGGGATTCTTGGCTCGGAGAACTTCGGGAATATTCTTCTCGATATCGCTGTCCTTCGCTCTTTGAACATTAAAATTGTCCTGGTGCACGGCGCGGGGCTTCAGATTGAACAGGCTGCCCAGGAACAGGGGATTAAACCGTCTAACTCGGACGGTACCGGACGCGTGGATGGAACGACCCTCCAAATTTCAATTAATGTTGCGCTCCGATTAACCAACCAGATCATGGAAGGTCTGACCCAGGTTGATCTTCGTGCGGCTTACGCCAACTGCATTATCGCCCATCCGTTCGGAATCGTGCACGGAATCGATTTACAATATTCCGGTAAAGTCGAACGCGTCGATGTGAAGCTCCTGGAGCTTTTCCTGAAAGAGGAGATTGTCCCGGTGATCCCTCCGTTGGGTTTCGACGGAGAAGGCAACACCTTTCGGGTAAACTCCGATCTCGTGGCCCTGGAAATTGCCGAAGCGTTGCACGCCACGAAATTGATCTATCTTTCAGCCTACGATGGGTTGGTCCTGGAAGGGCAACGAATCGGTCATCTGGTCGCCCCGGAACTGGAAGAGGTTCTAAAAAAACGAAAGGATTCCCTCCCAAAGGGTCTTCTTTCAAAACTGGAGCATGCGGCGCAGGCATGTCGCTATGGGGTGCCCCGAGTCCACTTGCTTAATGGCAATGTGAACGAGGCGCTTCTGGCCGAGATCTTTAGCAATGGCGGGGTAGGAACCATGATTTACTCGAACGAGTACGAACAGGTTCGCCACCTTTACAAAAAAGACATCCGGGAGGTCATGGCGCTGATTCAGCAATCCGTCCGAAGCGAGGAACTGGTGCGCCGCACGCGGGCGGAGATTTTGGCTGACCTGGATGACTATTGGGTCCTGGAGATTGATCGGCACATTGTCGGTTGCGTGGCGATGTATCCCTATCCTGAAGAAAATATGGCGGAGCTGGCGTGTCTCTACGTGAGTCGGTCCAGCGAAAATCAAGGTCTCGGCCGCAAACTGATGTCGTTTGTGGAAAATCTGGCCCGAGAGCGAGGATTTTCGAAATTGATCGCCTTATCGACGCAAGCGTTTGTCTATCTCCAGCAAAAGGGCGGCTTTATGGAAACCGGACCTGAAATTTTGCCGCCCGCCCGGCGGGCCAGATATGAGTCTAGCGGTCGTAACTCTCGGATTCTGCTCAAGAATTTAACACCGCTTGGATCGCCTGGGCCGGTGGCGGCATTGAGTCATTGATCGCGTTTGCGATGCTGAACTCATCCGTTCACCCAGTACAGCTCTGGCTCGATGCTTCCGTGCTGTTGCTCTATTTTTCCGGGATCGTCGGAATCGGTCTCTGGGCGGGTAGGAAAAACAATAACTTGAACGAGTTCGCTCTGGGCGGGCGATCGATTCCCTGGTGGGCGGTGCTAGCGTCCATTATCGCGGCGGAAACGAGCGCGGCCACTTTCCTCGGTACCCCGGCAGAGGGGTTCAAAACGCGCAGCTTTATTTATGCCCAGTTGACGATTGGAACCATTCTGGCGCGGATCCTGATCGCCTTCACTTTTATCCGACCCTATTACCGCTATGGTGTCCAGAGCATCTACGAATTTCTGGAAATCCGTTTTGGCCCATGGACGAAAAATCTGGCGAGCGGCATTTTCCTTTTTACGCGGGTGCTGGGCATTGGGGTCCGCCTCTATCTGGGAGGCGTGATCATCAAGGTGATCTGGCAGTACTTGTTCCCGGCTCTGAGCGTCAATATCTGGATCTATTTCTGGGGGATTCTGTTTGTCACCTTGCTGACGACAATTTACACGGCGATCGGGGGGATAAAGGCAGTCGTCTGGACTGATTTTATCCAGGCTAGTCTAATGATGGGTTCCATGGCGTTCGCAATGTGGTTGTTAGTGCATCACACGCCAGGCGGACTGGCTACCCTGAAAGAGCGGTTAGGCGGCTGGCCAAGCTTTTTCCAGACCGGACTCGATTTCCAACACGGATTCTGGACCTGCTTGAAAAAGGTGCTCGAGGAACCGTATACCGTCTTCTCGGCTTTCATTGCTTCGACATTTCTGACCATGGCAACGCACGGCACAGATCAGGATAATGTCCAGCGAATGCTAACGGCTAAAGATTTTAAACGATCGAGACTTTCTTTGATTTTGAGCGGGTTGGCCGATCTCCCAGTGGCGTTTGGATTTTTATTAGTCGGAATTTTCTTGTCGGTGTACTACCAAGTATTGCCTGATCCGCATTTGCCCGCGGCGGACAACGAGATTTTCGCTTATTATATCGTAACGCAAATGCCTGTCGGGATTCGCGGATTGATTATCGCCGGTGTCTTTGCAACCATGATGGGTTCCACGTCAGCGGCGCTTAATGCTTTAGCAACAAGTTTTACAAAGGATTTTTACTTACCCTATTTCAGGTCTCGTGAATCCCGTATCTCGTCTGTTTATGCGGCTCGGACGGCCACCATGGTATTTGGGGCATTGATGGTTTTGGTCGCAACACTTGCAGCCTACGCGGTTTTACGCGATTCGAAGCTCACCATCATTCCGTTGGCGCTGCAGAGTTTCGGGTACGCGTATGGTTCGCTCCTGGCTGTGTTTTTGCTTGGGATGCTGACGAAGCGCAGAGGCCGCGATGAAGCCAACGTTTTAGCGATGCTACTAGGAATTGTCGCGGTGCTAGTAATTTGCAAAGTTAAGCTCCCGGCGTTTGATCTGCGACAGTTAGTGTTTGCCTGGCGGCTCCAGCCGCAAGACTGGGCGTTCGGGGGCTGGCTGCCTCCATGGTGGCCGGTGATCGCGTTTCCGTGGTGGGTTTTCGTGGGGTGCGTGGTTTGTTTTACGGTTAGTTGCCTTTTCGCGACTCCTTTAGACCGGGTGAAGAGCGCGGAAAATCGGGGACGGTCCGGTGACCAGCAGGCAAGTAACCGGTAAGGAAGGGTTTTCACGCAGGCCATGGGAGAAATACTTTTGCTAAGGAAATATTTAAGTAATTTCACGGACTTTTTTTCTTGCTGACCAGAGGGCGGGAAACTAAGCTGTAAACCGCTTAGCGGGATGGCTGTCGGGGGCATGTGAATAACTTGTGAATAATATATGTCTAACGAGCACGTCGATTGGTCAGGAGATGTTTGTCGGCAAGGAGCGAGACCAGAGGTGGTTGAACGATGCACCGCACGGCGAAAAGATCCGGGAATGGCAAAAGCCCAGAACAGAACAACTTAGGTCACCTCAGATAAATTGTGTCCCCCGGATTGCGACAACACCTGCTTGAGGGAGTGTCTTTGAGTCTTGCCTTTGCGAGATGCGCAAAGCGGGAGGGATTCACAAACAGGTGCTGTGGATAAAGCCGTTTATGGAAGAGAACTATCGCAGGATTTGGGATCAGATAGCCTCCGCCATCCGCCCGCATGTTAGCGTAGACGCTTTCCAGAGGTGGTTTACTACGCTTGAGCTGGTCCAGGCAGACGAGCTGGCGCTCACCTTCGAGGTGCCGAATACGATTTATCAACTCTGGATCGAAAGTAATTATCTCAACCTGGTGCAGGCGGCTACGCTGGCGGTACTAGGCAGTCCACGAGAAATCAAGTTTCGCGTAACTGAGAACGGAAAGCCAAATAGAGGAGACGAGACAAAGGTGGAACCGCCGGTAGATCAGCTTGCGACCATCCCTACCCCGGATAAGGAGCCGGATCAGGCGAGCAATCACGGGATGAATCCCCGACACAGTTTCGAGACTTTTGTCGTCGGCTCAAATAACCAATTTGCGCACGCAGCCGCTCTGGCCGTGGCGCAGTCCCCGGCGAAAACATATAATCCTCTGTTCATCTATGGAGGGGTGGGGTTGGGAAAGACGCACTTAATGCAATCGATCGGGCAGCAGGTGGTAGATCGGAAAAAGAACTTTAAGGTGATGTATCTTTCCAGTGAAAGGTTCACGAACGAGTTCATCGATGCAATTCAACACAATACCTTAGTTAAATTTCGCAAACGCTATCGGCAATCCGACCTGCTTCTCATCGATGATATACATTTCTTAGCCGGCAAAGAGCGATCGCAGGAGGAGTTTTTTCACACCTTTAATACTCTGTTTGACGGCCGCAAACAGATTGTGATGTCGAGCGATCGGCCTGCCGGTGAGATCACGAATTTAGAACACCGGCTGGTCTCTCGTTTCGAATGGGGTCTCACAGCCGAACTCCAGCCCCCAGACGTCGAGACCCGCATGGCGATTCTGCGGAAAAAAGCCCAGATCCTTCATGTCCAGCTTAGTCAGGAAATCCTTGAGTTCCTGGCAGAGCGCGTTCGCACCAACGTGCGGCGTCTGGAAGGGGCTCTCCTGAGGGTTGCTTCCTTTGTCTCCCTGAGCGGCCGTGAGATTTCCCGCGATACAGTGGAACAACTGTTGCGAGACATCCTGCAGGAGGAGGCCAAGAAAATAGTCACCATCGACCAGATCCAGAAGAAGGTAGCAGAACATTTTGATGTTCGGCTGGCGGATATGACCAGCAAACGCCGCCCGGCAAACATCGCTTTTCCGCGCCAGATCGCGATGTATCTTGCCCGCCGGCATACGAAAGCTTCGCTGAACGAAATTGGAGACGCGTTCGGTGGACGCGATCACGGCACCGTTCTGCATGCCTTCAAAGCCGTCACCGAGCGCATGAACAAAGAGGATCAGGTTCGGCAGCTGGTCCTCTTGCTTAATACCCAACTCGAGCGCTAGTGTTCTGTCCCGGAAATAGCAGGTGTATTGTTGCGATCAAAATAGGCTGGGACTGAGACCTTCCACCCGCTGAACTTCTGTCTTCTGGATTGACCTTCCCGGGAATTTCCTTTAGTGCACCAAGTCCGTGACTATCCCAGTCACGGTCTGGGTGCACTAGTGCCGATGGGAAATGCGTTCAGCTGCATCCTGGCAGATTGGCTCGTCTTGAAGTTGAGGCAGCTTTTTAGCTTTTCTTCCAGCAGCTTGCAGAGTTTTCGGGCACATGGTTTGATATCCCCACAAAATGAAATTCAGCGTCAGTAAGGACAAATTGCTGGAAGGCCTCTCCACCGTTCAAAATGTAGTCAGCACCCGGACGACACTTCCGATTCTATCAAACGTGTTGTTGCAGGCAAGCGACGGAGAGATTCGGCTGACTACGACTGATCTGGATGTCGGCGTGCGCGGAAGTATTGAAGCGCAGGTGGAACGCACCGGCGCCACCACTCTTCCGGCCCGCAGACTATTTGCGATCGTTCGCGAATTACCAGCCTCGGAGATTTATGTGGATGTCGATTCCAAAAACTTTGCCTCTATCCGGAGCGGATCGAGTTTTTTTAAGATTCTTGGCCTGCCCGAGGAAGAGTTTCCTCCTTTGGCCCGCTTCGACGATGCGAAGGAATTCACCATCGGTCAAAAGGAACTGAAGGATGGTTTGAAAAAAACTTCCTATGCCATCTCGACGGATGAAACCCGGTACGTGCTGAACGGAATTCTTTTTTCGTTTAAAGACAATAAGCTCACCTTGGTGGCAACGGACGGGCGGCGGCTTGCCCTGGTGGATGTGGAGTTGGAATTTCCGCGCAGCCAGGAGTTGGACATCATCGTTCCTACCAAAGCGGTGTCGGAGCTACAACGCTTGGTTCGGGAGGAGGGAGAAATCAAAATCAACATCGGAGAGAACCAGATTGCCTTCGAGTTGAATCGGACTTTGCTCGTCTCGAAATTGATCGAGGGGAGCTATCCCAATTACCGTCAGGTCATCCCGGCCGAAGCAAAAGAGCGGATTACCCTGGAAAGGGAGACGTTTCTGACCGCGGTTCGGCGCGTTTCATTGCTGGCGAGTGAAAAATCCAACTCCGTGAAACTCATCTTCACCAAAAGCAACATCGACATCGTGGCGACCACCCCGGACGTCGGCGAGGCCAAGGAGTCGTTGGCCGTCATGTACAAGGGGCGGGAATTCTCAATCGCTTTCAATCCGGAGTTTCTCATGGCGCCGCTCCGGAACCTGCCGAACGATGAAGTTTACCTCGATCTTATTGATGAAATGAGTCCGGGCGTGATCAAAATCCCGGGCCCGTTTCTCTACGTCTTGATGCCAATGCGCCTCAATTGAGGCGGGCACGTGGGCTCTTAAATTCCTTTACTTCGCCACTTTCTCCGATAATTTCCCCTTCCTCTCGCTCACGTGGCGGAACTGGCAGACGCGTACGGCTCAGGACCGTATGGGGCAACCCGTGGAGGTTCGAGTCCTCTCGTGAGCAAATCCGGGTATGGAATCGCAGTTCAGGCAGCAGGAACCAAGCACCATCCAGCGATTGTTTGGTCGGATCGCTCACCGGTACGACCTGGCTAACAGCCTGTTGAGCCTTGGTTGCGACTCGCTTTGGCGGGCCAATGTCGCTGCGAGGGTGAAGAGCTGGGATCCCTCCGCGATCCTGGATCTGGCGACAGGAAGCGGTGTCCTGGCCTCTGAGCTCAAAAGGCGGATTCCTGCCGCACGGGTGGTAGGAGCCGACTTTTGCGCGCCGATGCTGACCTTTGCGCGACGCCGTGGAATCCGGGAACTAGTCGTTGCTGACGGTTTGGCCTTGCCGTTTCGGGATGATCGGTTCGACGTGGTGACGATCGCGTTCGGTTTGCGAAACATGGCCTCCTACGACGTCGCCCTCCAGGAAGTGAAACGAGTTTTGCGGGCCGGAGGCCGTCTCCTGATTCTGGATTTTTCTTTACCAAATCCGCCACTGCGAACCCTGTATCGCATTTATTTGCACCGGGTCCTGCCGGTTTTGGCGGGCTGGGTGACCGGCGAACCGGACGCTTATCATTACCTGGGCGGAACCATTGAAGGGTTTCCGAAAGGGGAAGCAATGTTGAAACTCATGAGCCGTTGCGGCTTTGGCGACGGCGAGGCAAGACCCTTGACGATGGGGGTGGTGACGGTTTATACCGGGCGTAAGAAACGGTTCGGCGGGTCGGCGTAACGCCGGGTCAGCTTTCGAGGGAGACGTATTGGCGGGTGGGCGTTCGAGGAGTCAAGGATCGAACCCGTCCTCCGGCGGCTGCCGCCGTTTCGACAGGGAGCGTCCCGCGTCGAAGATCAAACCCGCAGGTTTCCTGGACAACGCCCTCTTGAAAGACTGCGCTGCCGGACAAGGTGTCCACGCCGATCCGTTGTTACGCCGACCCGCCGAACCGTTTCTTACGATGGGCAGAAAAACAAAAAATTTTGAAACTTTTATCAGTACAACGTTCTCGCAAAGGACATCTATAAAAAGTAGGATATTCTCGGTTTCTGTCGGTGAGCCGCGGCTTGGAACCGCCATCTCGGAGACCATCTGACGAATTCAAACCCAGACTGGCAATGCTTAAGAATATAAGTCGCGGAGGTTTAGCGCTTCTTTGTTTTTTCTGTCTCCTGGTCGTCACTCGCGCTCAGGAAAAAGGGATCGAGGAACCAGGTATCGTGGCGGGAATTGATCCGGCGACGGAAGTCCGGCTCGGCACGTTATTTCGAGATGAACAGATTAAGGATTATTCCCTCAGCACGAATCAGGTCTATATCGAGGAAGTTAACCGAGTGGGTCACCGGATCGCAAACTCTATTGGCGAGCGTCCCGATCTGGCAGATGATTGGGAATTTACGGTCATAGATTCCCCGACTGTTAATGCTATGGCTACCGGGGGAGGCAAAGTGATCGTCCTCGAAGGCTTTCTCGACAAGATCTCGAAGGATAACGGGGGCAAACCCGATGAAAACATGTTGGCCGCCGTGCTTGGCCACGAGATGGCGCACAACGTGCGGCGCCATGTTCTTTTGCGCGAGGGTATCATGGGGTCGATGGGATGGATACTCGATCATCTGGATGCCGTTGAGAAGGAATCGGCAGGCACCCTGTCACAGGAGGAGATTGCGCGTCTGAGAGAATTGGCGAGAGCCCGTTTCACGCGCGTGCAGGAATTCGAGGCGGATTTGCTCGGAGCTCTCTATGCCACCCGCGCCGGCTATGACGGCTTTAACGGCGCGCTGCGCTGGATGCAAATGGAAGCGAATGATCCTCACGATGAGTACTCGATGAGCGAATACATTCCTAAGAACGTGGGCAACGGCAAGATCTGGGCGGCGGACCATCCGACCTGGAAAGAAAGAGCCGCTAAACTGGAATCCTACAGAGAGACTATCTTGAATCTGGCCGGGGAGTTCAATTGGGGCAATTACCTCCTCAAAACGTATAACTTTGAAAAAACTGCCCAATGTTTCAAAGACGTAACTAAAATTTTTCCGAATAGCTTCGAAGCCTGGAACAACCTTGGTCTTGCCTACCATTGGGAATACCTCCAGAGAGCAGGGGGGGCAGAAAAATTTCAACCTGGCTTGGTTAATTATTTTGTCCAAATGCGGGACCGCGTTCGCGGTGAGAGCTCACTCTCAAAGGCGATTCGTGCCTATCAGCAAGCACTGCAAATCAACCCAAACGCTGACGGCACCCGATCAAATCTGGCGATCGCGTTGATCGAGACTCACGAACCTGAGAACCTCAAGACGGCTGAAACCCTGCTCGGGAAACTTTTGAAAACCGATCCAGAGAATCCCGTCTCGATCAATGATCTTGCTATCCTCACCTATTGGAAGACCCAGGGAAGTACCGGAACGCCGGGCCAGCAAAGTGACGCTGCACGCCTCTTCGCGAAAGCGGCGGTGTCGGATTACCTTCCAGCCAAATACAACATGGCTGTCCTGCAGTTCGAGACCGGCAAAGAGAAAGAAGGCGTGGCTGGCCTGGAGGAATATCTGAAACAGGACTCGTTTAGCCCCTGGGCAAAATTAGCAATCGACCTTATCAAGAAGCAAGACTCCAAGTTCAAAGATCCCCCTGCCTCGATACCGCCGGCTGCGGTTAACGTCTTGAATATTCGGTTTGGAGCAGCGCCTGACGAGGTCATCAACGCGATTGGTCAACCCGAGCGCACGGAACGGGCGATTACATCAGGTGAGGACGAGGGAATAATCTTCCATTATGACGACACTCTCGGACTGAATGTAGTTTTTTCCAGCGGTAAGGTAATCATGATCAATGTTTTCGCGCCACAGCTGCATGATTCCCGGACCGCTTTGAAACCGGAGGTCGCAGGCGTGGAAGTCGGAGCCAGCGTCAATGATCTTAAGAACAGGATCGGGCAACCTATCCAGGTTCAGCCCGATCTAAATTCCGGTGAGAAAATCTATTACTACGCCACCGGCGATTCGGTCGTTTACTTCACTATCACGCAGCTTAGCAAGGTCCGCGTGATCAGCCTGATGAAGCAATCCTAAGCCGGACACAAAGATCCTGAGTATTGACGACTTGTTAACGATTAACCAATCATCCCTAAACCTTTTTACCCTCTTCAACCCCAGTCGTGGAAGCCGAGGAGGACAAACTACGGAAGTCTATAAAATCGATTGGTCACAGACGATGAACAAGAAAATTTGCACCCTGTTTTTTTTTACAATTGTACCCTCGGCCCTGTTAGCCGACACAAACGGACTGGACTCGGAAATCATGAATCGGGCGCAGTCACTAACAGCTGGCTCAGCCGCTGTTCAAGAATCCATGACCGGTGCGCGCGGAAAGATGCGGGGCGCCGCTGCAGTCGACGCGATTTCTCTTGCTAACCCTCGCTCCGCGCTCGTGGGCGACAAATTCTCTCGTGCCCAAAATCAGATTGCCAACGGGTTCTCCGATCTAACCTCCTCGCTGTCTTCCGGGTCCAGGGCGGAAACCGAAATGACGGACAAGCCCTCCAGCCTCGCTTCCTCGCTGTCTTCCGGGTCCAGGGCGGAAAGCGAAATGACCGATAAGCCCTCCAGTCTCGCCTCGTCGCTGTCTTCCGGGTCCAGGGTGGAAACCGAAATGACCGACAAGCTCTCCAGTCTCGCCTCGTCGCTGTCTTCCGGGTCCAGGGCGGAAACCCAAATGACCGACAGACCCTCCGGTCTGGTCTCGTCGCTGTCCTCCGGATCCAAGGCGGAAACCCAAATGACCGAAGAGCCCTCCAGCCTGGTCTCGTCGCTGTCCTCCGGATCCAAGGCGGAAATCCAAATGACCAACAAACCCTCCAGTCTGACCTCGTCCCTTTCCGGCCCCTAGCGCCGAAACCCCAAATGACGAACGAGCCATCCGACCTCAAATCATTCCTGCCCCAGCTTAGATGCTTTCCGGCAGGGATCCTGAAAAACAGCATTACCCTAATCAAACCAAACGCCTTATCCGGTAAAATTAACTTTGCGCGATGAAAAAGCATCTTTTCTTGCTCTATGCGTTTTACGCAACCTTTCTTGTGGCTTCGCCGACATTTGCGGAGAATCCATTCGCCACCCCTCCGCCTGCTCCCGCCTCGATAAATATCTATGACTGGTACAACCTGGGTGAATACTTGGAGGCTTCCAGCCAGTTAAATTTCAACTTCTCCGTTGCCGACCAGATGGACGACACCTACAAGCATGTCTACGACCTGATGGTAAAAGCCCATGTAAGCGATGGAACGATTAACGCTTTCAAGCAATGGTACGTGGTCTTGCGAGCCCTTCCCTGGGATAAAGCTTGGAATACCTGGACCAAGGAACAGCAAAATGCGTGGAGGAATTCACCATTACCGGGCGCTTGGTATAAGGGTGTCGCCGAGAATGCAAGCCATGCAGTCGAGTCAATGTTTTTTTATTGGCTCGGTGAGCATACTCTCGCCGTGGCGTGGGCAGTTCCCTACTACCTGAGCCAAGGCTGGACTAAAGATGCGACGGACGAAATCGTGAGCGCGGCGAAAGATTTTGCCTATTTCTCGACCAATGCCGATTATAATCCAGTTTTCAGCGCTCTAACTCCCGACGTTCAGAAAGCTATTACTTTCATTGCCTCGGCCAAGAAAAAAGTTGCCATCGTCGGCGGCGACCCCTTCCAAAAGTCAACAGGTCTTAGTTCAGACGACATAGCGAAGATCGTTGATGTAGCGAAAGCAATTCGTGCAGCGGCCCAAGCCAACCAGTTGACCCAATAAGCTTGCGGATCCCGGAAGGCTGAGGACGAGGACGATCACGGTTTTTAACGCCGACCAGCCCACCCGCTTCTGCTCCTCCTACCGTTGGGAGAGCGCTTGCAGCTGCTCGAACTGCTCTTCGTCGACAAGGAAAACGCCTTCTTCTTCCGTGGACATTCCGTAGTGCTGGTCACCGGAATTGGTCTTACCGAACCAAATTTCAGCCTGACGTTTTTGTTCGTCGGATTCATATGAGATCCTGATTTCGAGGGAGGGCTGATCGAACCCGAATTCTGGGCTGGGGTCTCCCGCCCAGGCGGCCGCGCGAAGACCGGTCAACGCTGTCAAGAACACCTGCATCCGACCCTCGTCTTGTCTGTTTTGTGAGCCCTTCAATATCCATTTACCCGTTGCACCTCTGACCAAGTCCACCGGCTCTTCCCCGGTTTTTTTCACCTGCACGCTTACCAGCTCATCGCGTTTGAGGTCCAGGATATCCAGGCTCCGGAAACTGAATTTCGTCTTTGGCATATCGGCGATCAATTGGTCCGAAATCGAAAAGATGTACGGTTCCTCCTTCAGCCGGCCGTAAGTCAGCCCGTGTTGCGAATTGCCAAACTCCAAAGTAGAGAGAATGACTTCTCCGGCATCCGATTCCGCGGTGTTTTCTGAGGAATAGGAGCTGAAAGTGAATTTTAATTTCGGCTGTTCGAGCCCATACCTGGCCAAATCAGTCGCTGTGTCTGAGACAAACTCGGTGACTTCATCTTTGTTCATTTCCTGAATCAGCCGGTTGACGCTGTTGGCGTTGGCCGGAGCGTTGGCCGGGCTCAGGAAACGCCAGCGATTTTCCTCTCTGGCCAGAACGATCTTTGGCTGGCCCGCGCTCTCGATGGTGACACGATCAATCAGATCGGCATTCAGTCGAGCGATCTTTCGATCGCGGAGGTCGTCTGGAGTGATATTGAAGAGGATGGCGAAACTTTTATTCACTTTGACCACCGTGTTTCGGTCCGGCAGACCGGCGTATACGGTCTCGGGGTCGGATGGAACAGTGCTCCCGATGGCAATCTCGAACTTTTTTCCTTCTCCGCCGTACAAGGTGAGGACATCGGCCGGTGTGTCCAGACCGAACGATCCAGGATTCAAGTTGTTCTCTGGTACAAATTTCGAGATCTGTGTCTGGTTCATCTTGGTGAGAATCTCCACTACGGCGTCGTTACTGGCTCGCGCCTTGATCGGACGCACGAGCTGCCAGTTGTCCTGTTCTTTGGCAAGCTCGATTTCTCCGCCGCTGATTTGAAAAATGACTCGGTTTATCAACGTGGTCAGGAACGGTGTCATCCGATGGTCGCGAAAGTCTTCTGCCGTTTTAGAGGCGATATTCTTTAAGTCGTTATTTACCACATAAACGGCATCGTCCTCCGCGATGCGAAGATAGCCGCTGCCCGGCACAGCCGTGTCCTGTCCAAACTCGAGCTCTGCCGGCATCCGTTTACCGTCCAGTTTCAGGCGAATCTTCGATTTGTTCAGTCCGAAATCTTTTAACATTTCGCGCTTTTTGTTTCCCTTGCCCAGATCGGTGATGACGTCTTCAGGACGGAGATTTTGGGCGGCGTCGAGAAGCTGATCTATCAGGCCGGAGTCCGCGTCGTCCTGCCACGGAGCAACCATCTTCCATCCGTCATCTTCCGCTTTGACTTTGATGAGAACATCGCCGTTATGGATGGTGATCCCCTCGACGTCATTCCGATTGATCTCGACAACGTGCGCCGAGCGTTCCTGGCGTTCACGCTTGTTTTGGGAAAACCGGTCGAGAGCAAAAATGAAGCAGCCAAGCAAAATCGCGATCGCCAGGAGAAGAAGGGTGGTTCTGGGCTTCATAATCCTCTCGTTCCGTTTTGCCGGCCGTCCAAGGTAAACACGTTGGCATCTTCGTCCAATGCCCGCGATAACGCTACCGGCGGCGGAGCGACCAGACATTCACCGAGGAAAGCGATCAGGCCGCCTGAACAACTGGGTGGTCGTCCGCAATGATCACGTTTATCTGATGCACGACAGTTTTAGCGGAGGATTGCATACTGAGAACAGTTTAGTCCTGGCGGCCGGCCCCTGCTCGCTTTATCCATCTTTCCTGATTTCCCAACATCTGATAAAACCTCCTATCAATATCTCCGAATAAATCTCCATGGGCGATAAATATCAGCTGGCAATCATCGGATCAGGTTCTGGCGGACGTGAGGCGAGTCGTTTGGCGGCTCATTATGGCTTGCGAACTGCCTTGGTCGAGAAAAGTCACCTTGGTGGCACTTGTTTTCACAGTGGGTGCTACGCGGTCCTGGCGTTGCAAGCTTCTGCGCGCCAATTTCGTGACCGCTGGCGAAGCGGCCGTTTCGGAAACAGGATCGAACTTGTGCAAGAGAGCTTGCGCGACTGGATGAGGACGCAGTCGAACGTCAGCTCGCGTCTGGTGGACGATTTCCGCACGGAATTGGAAAGAATAGGGGTCGATCTGTACCAAGGGCAAGGGCAGTTCCTGGACGAGCGAACCATTCAAATCATTGATGCGAAAGGTATGATCAAAACGATCATTGCTGACCATGCGATCGTCGCGACCGGCTCCCGACCCGGTTTCCCCAGCAAGTCTGGGCCAAGGCTGGTGGACAGTGATGCGCTCCTGCGCATACTTACCCTACCCAGGCATCTAGCCATTATCGGTGCAGGCTACATTGGATGCGAGTTCGCTTCGATCTATCGGACTTTGGGCTGTGCAGTGACTCTGATGGAGAAGGAGAGTCGGGTATTGCCTGGATGGGAGAGCGAAGCGGGAGAACGGGTCGCTCAAATGTTGGAAATGCGTGGAGTCGCGATTCAACTGAACCGCAATGTTTCGCTTCAACAGATCGAAGAAAATGAGGAAGGCATCCGCGTTCAGGTCCGTGACGGCCCGGCGGTCGAGGCCGATCTGGTTCTAGTAGCTACCGGGAGAAAACCGAATTTGGAAGGGCTTGGCCTCGGTGCCCTCGGCATAGACGATACCTCCTTTCTCAAAGTGGATGACAGGATGCGTCTTTCGAATGCCGGCCTTTATGCCGTCGGCGACGTGAACGGAATAAGCCTGCTGGACAGCACCGCATTCTCCCAAGCCAGCGTCGCGATTCACTCCATCCTTGGACGCGAGAGCTGTTTCGACCAGAGGTGGATTCCGCGGTGTATTCATAGCGAACCGCCCGTTGCTGCCGTCGGCTTCAGCGAGGGGGAGGCAAAACTCCGAGGGCTAGAATGTCAAGTCGCGTCTGAAACTATTCGCCTCGTATCGGACCTTGAGCGCAGTGTTATCGACCCGGAGCCTACATTCGTGAAAGTAATCATCGACTCTGCCTCCCGCCATTTCTTAGGTTGCTTAGCGGTGGGTGATCACGCCCCCGTGATTGTTAATATTGCGACCATTGCGATGAAGTCAGGGCTCACCATCGACCAGCTACTTGAGACGTCCTTGATTCAGCCCAGTGCTTCACAAGCACTTCTGGCCATATTGCGGAAAACCTGCTTTTTGCGACAGAGCGGTTGACTACTTTTGCTCTTCCTTCTCCTTGGTGACCGATTGATCCGCATTCCAGCGCGCAGCAAATGCAATCAGCTCGGCACTAGTCTTCATTTTTAGCTTATCTTTGATCTTTGAACGGTGAGCATCGATCGTTTTCCCACTCAGATGAAGGCGCTCCGCAATCTGGCGCGCAGAGAGTCCTTGCCCCATCAATTGGAATACTTCGAATTCGCGATCACTTAGACTCTCGATCGAAGAACGGTTTGGCGTCGTGTGCCCCCCGGAGAAAATTTCCAGGATATGGGCGGACATCGTTTCACTCACGTAGATCTTCCCGCTCAAAACATGACGGATCGCGCCCATCAGTTTTTCTCCTCCCTCGTGTTTGGAGATATAACCACGAGCGCCGGCGCGGAGGACTCGATCTGCATAAAGCGATTCATCATGCATCGAAACAACAAGCACCGGAAGCCCGGGACGCATCGCCTTGATATCCTTGATCAGCTCCAGCCCGCCTTTACCTGGCATCGTGATATCCACCAGCATCAAATCAGGCTCGTTCGCCTCCAGCGCGGCGAGCGCCTGGGCGGCGCTTTCGGCTTCTCCACTCACGATCATATCGGGTTGGTGATTGATCATGTGCGCTAGCCCGGCACGCGTCATGGGATGGTCGTCCACGATCAAAACGTGGACCGGTCTGATCGTTGATTTGCCTGGTTTCATCGATTCGATTTAAGCTTGCACACCACCGTTGTGCCTTTGCCGGGGATTGAGTCAATCCCCAGAGTTGCGCCGATCAACTCCGCACGGTATTCCATGATCCGCAAACCCATACCGTCGATTATCTCGTTCTCGCGGGTGAAGCCACAACCGCTGTCGAAGATCGTTAAGCTCACTTCACCGCCTGACTCGTTCAGAGAAACGCTGACCGATTTGGCGTGTCCGTGCTGGATCGCGTTGCTGATTGCTTCCTGGGCGATACGATACAAATGTGTGGCAACCGTGTTGTTCGTTAAGAGCACAGGGCGGCCACACGCGAACTGGCACGAGATGTTGAAAAGCTTTGCCGTATTACCGCTGAGAGTTTCCAGGGCCGACATCAGGCCATTCGCTTCCAAGTGAACCGGCGATAAACCGCGAGCGAGGTTGCGCGCCTCGCGGGTTACACCGCGCAGCAGCTCGCCAATGGCCCGAGCCTCCGCGGCTGCAGAGGGATCGTCTACCAACTGCTGGGCCAGTACCGAGTTCCGAAATTCTATTCCGGCAAGTTGCTGGCAAAGCCCGTCGTGCAAATCCTGGCCCATTCGACTTTGCTCGCGACCACTGATGTCCAGTAGCTCTTCTTCCAGTCCCCTGCGTTCGATTGCCGCGGCCAGAATACTCGCGATGGACTGAAGAAAATGGATGTCGTCCGGAGTGAACTTACGCTGGCGCATCGTGTGGGCTTCGAGCACGCCATGGGGCCTGGCGCGCCCGTGAATGATAACGCTAACGCCGCTCACCGCTCCGTGTTCCAGCAGGAGCGACGACCCGCGGAAACGTTTCTCCGTACGAAGGTTCTCGACGATTACCGGGGACTTCGAAAGTAAGGTGAAACCTGCTTGTGATTCTGCTCCGGCACCCAGCGCCACATTGGCAAGATTATCCAGTTTCCAGCCGACCCCAGCGCGCAAGAGCAGTCTTTGGCGATCTGGCGATAGCTCCAGCACCTTGCAAAACTCTAATCCGAGCATTTGTTGCACCAGCAATACAGCATCCTTCAGGAGGCTAGTGAGATCGAGTCCTTCTAACGCATGCTGGCTCAAATCCGAGATGGCTTTTTGTTGCCGGGAGCGAGTCTCAAGCGCGGCCAAGGCAGCAGTGCGTTCGGCCAGGAGCACCTGCTCCTCACGCGATTTCCGCAGCTCTTCCTCTGCCCGCTTGCGAGCGGTAATATCGCGGATCGTAGCGATTACACTCGGACCCTCAGGCGTTTCGATCGGGCTAAGCATAATGTCAACGGGGAACTCCGTGCCGTCTTTGCGGCGACCAAACAGTTCCAGCCCGGCACCCATCAGCCGAAGCTGTGGCTCCCTTACATAACTAGCTCGATGTCGTAAGTGCCCGGCCTTGAAACGCGCGGGCATCAAAATCTCGATTCGCTGGCCGCGCAATTCCGGAGACGTATAACCGAACATCGCCTCCGTCTGGTTATTAATCCGGTCAATCCGGCCCCGCGCATCCACAGTAACGATTGCATCCGGAGCAGATTGGAAAAGTGCTAGAAGTGTACTGTTCAGGTTGCTGAACTCGGCTTGGGCGCGCTTACTTTGGTCTATGTCAACGAATAAAATCACGGCGCCATCAGGTACTCCGCTCGGAATCTGCAGAGGTTGAATCCGCAACAAATACCACTTGCTCTGGCACCGGATCTCCGTCTCCAACCCATGGCCGCTTTGCATGACCTGTGCGGCTAATTTGCCAAGGTTCGGAACCTTACCTCGGAGACTGGAAATCCGGCCACCATCGTCGAGCGCCTTCAGTTGAAGCATTTGCGCCGCTTGTCTGGTGAAAAGTCGCAACCGCAGATCTTTCCCTAGCACGAGAATGGGTAGAGCGACGCCATGAAAAAGAGCGTCGGAACCGCTACCTGGTCCGATGGGATCGTTGGTTGGAACGGGAACTTTCAATAGCGCAGACGAAGCTTCGTTGGTTCATTCTGAGTTTCCGATTTTCGACGGTATCTTGCAAGAGACGATGGAAACACTCGATGGCATCAGGCGCTCGCATCCCTTTGCCAGGGGTATGTGTTTAGCCCACTGGGGCGCGTGACGGACTGAAGCGCCGCATGCGCTTCAGGGTGCTATCGACCGAATTCTTTCCTGCGCGCTGGAACCGCGAACCAATTGCAGCCTTGGGCGGAGCCCGGCTCCGCCCAAGGGCTGCCTGGCTTCGCCAGGCTGCCTGGCTTCGCCAGGCTGCGCCCCAAGGCTATCCCTGTTTCCCGCCTTCGGCGTCGCGGATCGCAACCCATGACCAAATATGACATTGTGACGCGAACATTAACATACTGCCGGGGACTCAATCCGCGCTATTCCACCTTCTAAGGCAATGCCAACGGTAACCTTAACGGCGGCGGAGCGACCAGACTCCCACACCGAGGAAAGCGATCAACATGGGGATCCCTGCAACAGTGAGGAGAACGATTTCATTCATCTGTGCGTCTGAAAGGTTCAGGGTGAAAGTTCGCGCCGGCTTTGGCGCGATGGCGAGGAGTTGTTCCCGATCCGCAAGCCAGTTGACGCTGAGTAAAGCAAAATCGATATCCGGCGGAGATTCGCTGAGCGATTCGGTCCGCAAAAAGTCTGCGTTTCCGAGAATGATCATCCTGGAAGAGGAATGCAGCTGCACACGCGCATCCTTGATTGCTCCTTTTTCAATCGCGACCCCAAAATAGAGCGGCGGAGGCAGATCAATCCCCTGGGCGTAGGTAATGGTCTGGCGCGAAAAAAGAGCTTCGTCTTTGTCACCCCAATAATCGGGCGCAGCAGGGGTGAGCGCCTTGGTCATGGTCAATCCTTCCTGCGTAATCTTTGCTTCGTCGGTCGAGAGCGAGCAGGTGCCACCGGGAAAAAAGCCCGTCGCTTGGCTTAAGGCTCTCAGAAAGGCTGTTTCCGGCAGGAACTGAGCGTAGACGTCGAGCGTGACCGATTGTTCTTCGATGCCGGTCTTGAATTGCGTCACGATCAGATCCGGGTCGGGCCGGATGCCGAATTCGGCGAGGAATTGAACCAGATTAGGTGTCTTGACTTTGGGGTCCAGCAGAATAAGCATTCGGCCCTGCTCGTTCCAGTAATTGCGCAGCAAAGAGACATCTCTTTGCCCCAGGTCATATTTCGGTCCAGCTAAGACGAGGGCGGCGAAGTCGGTCGGAACTCTCGCCAGGTTGGCCAGGACCAGTGGTTCAAGTTTGATATTCTGGCGTTGGACGTACTCCTGGAATCGAGCCAAAGGCGAGCCGTTTCCAAGCCCTGGTTCACCATGGCCGGTAATAAATCCGATCTTGGTTTCCTTATTTTCTGCCAGCTCGATCAAAGCGCTGGTGATGACTTGCTCGCCCCGGAATGCCCTGACTTGAGGGGTCTCACTAAACATCCCTGGGGGATCATATTCGGCCATCTCCGCCACGCGGAGTATCCTCTTACGGTTCTCATAGTCGAGGATGACAAGATTTTCGGCCGCCGCAAAATTGTATTTTAGCTGCAGTTCGCGCGTACGCGTGAGATTGCGATAAGGGTCGATGTTTTCCACCTGGACTTTTCGTCTGCCGGCGAATTCATATTCTTTCAGTAGGTTCTGGAGATCATAATAGAGTTCTGAACCGGCACTCTGAGAGGTCGGAGAGAAGAAGACATAGATCTTGACCTCCTTTTTGAGGGATCTTAAAAATTTTTTCGTCAATTCCGAGAGCGCGTACTTATTGGAACGGGACAGATCCCAGCGCTTGTAACGGTTAAATCCGATGTAATTAATCATCAGGACAATGACGCCGACGATGATAGTCTGGAAAAGCACGTTCGCGCCTATCCGCCATCGTTTGAGGCCGGCCGGCTTGGAAGGTGGATGCGACATGGAGGGTATGGTCAAACCTTCCAGCGCCGGTACTGGAAAACCTGGTAGGTGATGAACAACAAGAGAAAGGTCATGCTCGGATAGAAGACAAACACCCGAGAATCCACGACGCCGCGCGAAAAAGAGTCCATATGGTCCAGCTGAGCGACGTAGGCAGTTATTTCCCGAAGAAGCGGCGAAGAGCTGTTGACGACATAGTTAATGAGGGTGACAAAAAAAAAGCCAATTGTTAGCATCAGGGAAATCATGGCGGCCACGATCTGGTCAGAGGTCATAGCAGAGGCCAGGCAGCCCAGAGCGACGTTAAACATTCCCATGACTAGTAAAAGCAAATACGGAGCCCAAACCTGAGCGGTAGACCCGATGGCGCTGCGATTTCCGAGCCAGCCGAAGATCAGGAAATAGAGTAAACTAGGCAACCAAAGGCTGAGATAAAAAAGCAGAGCGGCCAGAAATTTGGATGCGACCACCTCCCAATCATGAACCGGAGCGGTCATTAGAGTCTCGATGGTCCCGAGTTTAAACTCCTCCGCAAAGGATCGCATCGTGATCACCGAAAACACTAGCAGGTAAGCAATCCAGAAAAATGCGGAGTTAAAGAAGACCTGAACCACGGTGTTTTCAGATGGGGCCCGGTTCAGCAAGGCGATGGCGAACCAGAACGATAATCCATTCAGAATCAGGAAAAGAAACAAAACGATGTAAGCTATGGTCGAATAGTAAAATACCGATAGCTCCCTTTGCAGCAAAGTAAACAGCCGTTTCATCGCGATAAGAGAGTAGTCCTGGCCTGCTCGGAACTAATTATCGGTGTGAGTTAGTTCGACGAAGACATCCTCCAGGGTTGCTCGCTCTTGAGTTAATTCTCTGATCGTCCAGCATCGCTCCACGGCCAGGCGGAAAATATCTTCCCGCAGATCCGAATTCGCTTCCACGCGGATCGAACAGCGGTGCCATCCGTCTTCCTGATTGGCCGCCACGTTCTTGACCCCGGCAATTCTCTCGAGCCTCTCCACTGGATCGTCGCTGCCGGTCCTGGCCTCCAACCTGACCGTGCCGGAGGTCCGAATCCGTCCCACAAGGTTTTCCGGCGTATCCGAAGCCTCGATCTTTCCCCGGTGGATGATGATCACCCGGGAACAGGTGACCTCCACCTCTGACAAGATATGGGTCGAGAGGAGAATGGTGTGGCGTTTACCCAACGATTTGATCAGCTCGCGGGCATGGCGAATTTGATTGGGATCCAATCCGAGCGTCGGTTCGTCGAGGATCAAAAGGTCAGGCTCGTGAATCAGTGCTTCGGCCAAACCGACTCGCTGGCGATATCCCTTCGATAAACCGGCGATCAGCTTGTTCTCGACCTCTCTGAGGCTGCAGAGTTCTTTGACCGCCTCGGCCCGGCTTCGGAGTTTCCTGCCACTAAGCCCCTTCAGGGAACCGCGATAGCGCAGATACTCATTCACCCGCATGTCCCTGTACAACGGAACGCTCTCAGGCAGATACCCGAGATGCCTGCGCGCTTTGAGAGAATCCCTGAAAACGTCATGACCCGCAATATACGCCCGACCGAAAGTGGGAGGCATAAAGCTGGAGAGAATTCGCATCGTCGTGCTCTTGCCGGCTCCATTCGGTCCCAGGAACCCGACAATCTCCCCTTTCTCGACCTCGAAACTCAGATCGTGGATGGCAACTACTCCGGGATATTTTTTAGTCAGCTGTTCAACTTTGATCATTCAATCCACCTCGCAAAGACACCATAGCGATCTTCGCGGGCGTCTCCACCGGGTTAACGGTGAGAGCGCTCCCGCACAAATCTGTGGTAATTTCCGTTTGGGTCGAGCCAAAGTTCGACTAGATTTCTAATCCACTTTTTTCCGAGATCATGACGACTTCGTATTTGAACGATTGGAATGCCGATCTTCTGGATGAATATTATCGCCGCTGGAAGCAGGATCAGGCATCTGTAGATCTGAGTTGGTCGGCTTTTTTTGAGGGTTTTGAGCTTGGATCATCCGGCGGTCGCAACGGCAAACCCGGTCTGGCGCCGGACGGGGCGAGTGCCATCACCGCAGACCTTGAGCGGCTTCAGGATCGAGTGGACGGGCTGGTGCACAATTATCGAATTCTTGGCCATACTCAGGCTGAAATTGACCCGCTCGCGCAGCTCCGCCCCGAAACTCCTGCCTTGAAACTCTGCGCACTCGGGTTGGAGGAGTTGCCGCTCGAGACGGTGGTCTCCTCCCGCTACTTCCAACAATCTCGCTCGATGTCCCTGGGTGAGATGATCGACGCACTGCGCGCTATTTACTGCGGGCCAATCGGCGTGGAGTTCATGCACATCCAGAGCGAGGCCATCCGCGAGTGGGTCCGAGATCGGATCGAAACAAGGATCGTTTCGCCGCCACCCGATGCGGCTGCGCAGAAAAGATTGCTGCGCTGTTTGATGGAAACCGAGACTTTCGAACAGTTTGTCCATACGAAATTCATTGGCCAGAAACGCTTCTCGCTGCAGGGCGGTGAAAGTCTGATGGTGATTCTGGAGACGATCCTCGCTGAATGTCCAGAGGCAGGTGTCCGCGAGATCATCATGGGGATGGCGCATCGAGGTCGACTGACCGTTTTGGCGAATTTTTTGCGCAAGTCTTACAACATCATTTTCAAGGAATTTTCCGAAAACTATATCCCGGACCTCGTGGCTGGCGATGGGGACGTGAAATACCACCTGGGATACGAGAGCGTGCGCAAAACCGCTTCGGGCGCAGAGGTGAGTATTCGCCTGGCAGCCAATCCCAGCCACCTGGAAATTGTGGATCCGGTAGTTGAAGGCAAAGCCCGCGCGCGTCAGCGCATCCTGGAAGACACCGAAAAACGAGAGAAGGTTCTACCATTGCTGGTCCATGGGGATGCAGCCTTCGCGGGGCAGGGCATCGTCGCGGAAACGTTGAATCTATCCCAATTGCCGGGCTATGAGACAGGCGGGACTGTCCATGTGATCGTGAATAACCAGATCGGGTTCACGACACTGCCGGCGGACGCCCGTTCCACGATGTATTGCACGGATGTCGCCAAGATGATCGATGCGCCGATTTTTCACGTCAACGGCGACGATCCAATCGCGGTGGAATTCGTCTCCAGGCTCGCTTTTGAATTCCGGCAGAAATTCGCCAGGGACGTCGTTGTAGATATGTATTGTTACCGCCGCTACGGGCACAACGAAACCGACGAACCGAGCTTTACTCAGCCAAGGCTTTACAAGAGAATCAACGCGCACCCAGCGGTGACAAAGATCTTCAACGATCGGATGCTGCGATCCGGGATGCTTACCGCAGAGGAAGCCGTAACTCTGGAAACCGAGTTTCGGGTCCGGCTTGAGACCGCCCTAGCCGAGGTGCGGACCTCTGGAGTGACCTCGAAAAAAGATTTCCATCGCGGGTTCGAAGATTCCACCGCGGTCTTCCAGCCGCCGTACAGTCATCAGGAACCCGAGACCCGCATATCCAAGGAACTGGTTGATTTTATCGTCGAGCGGATGACTAGGGTGCCCGATGGCTTCTCGGTCTTGCCGCAGGTGAAGAAGCTGTTTCTTGATCGACGCAAGAACCAGCATCAGGGGAAAGGCCCCTACGACTGGGCTTTCGCTGAAGCCCTGGCTTTCGGATCTCTCCTGGTGGAAGGAACGCCGGTTCGTTTGTCCGGTCAGGACAGCCGGCGCGGCACTTTCAGTCAGCGCCATTGCGTATTATACGATACGAACACTCGTCAACAGTATATCCCGCTGGGAAATCTGAAGGAGGGACAAGCGCGATTTTGCGTCTACAACAGCATGCTGTCGGAAGCGGCGGTGCTGGGATTTGATTACGGGTATTCGCTCGATTTTCAGGATATGCTGTGTCTCTGGGAGGCGCAGTTCGGCGATTTTGTCAATGGCGCCCAGGTGGTGATCGACCAATTCATCGTTAGTTCTGAATCCAAATGGCAGCGACCCAGCGGGATCGTTCTCCTGCTGCCGCACGGGTACGAAGGCCAGGGGCCGGAACATTCCAGTGCGCGGTTGGAGCGGTTCCTGCAGCTTTGCGCCGAGGACAATATTCAAGTCTGCAATCTCACCACACCCGCCCAGTATTTTCATGTCTTGCGGCGCCAGGTCCGGAGAAATTTTCGCAAACCCCTGGTAATCATGACGCCGAAATCGCTCCTGCGAAGCGAGCGAGCCATTTCGCGGATCGAAGATTTCACCGCGTCTGCCTTCCAGCAGGTGCTTGGGCCGACTTTGTTAAATGAACGGGGGAAGGTCAACCGGATCATCTTCTGTTCCGGCAAGATTTACTACGATTTAATCGGTTACTTGGAGTCGAACAAGGTCGATGACACCGCACTTGTCCGCGTCGAGCAACTCTATCCGCTGGATCTGGAAGGATTGAACGAAACGATTCGCGAGGTGCGTGACGCGTCCAGTTGGGTTTGGTGTCAGGAAGAGCCCAGGAATATGGGGGCTTGGACATACATCGAGCCATTGCTGGGCTCTGTGTCTGGCCGCCAGATCGAATATGCGGGCAGGCCGCCTGCGGCGAGCCCGGCGGTCGGATCGAAAGCCTGGCATGATCAGCAGCAAAAGGAGCTTGTTGAGCAAGCTTTTACCGTGTAATCGGTGGCCCTGGATCGCACCACCCCTCCATCCATGAGCATCGAAATCAAGATTCCTGCCGTCGGTGAATCGATTACGTCCGGGGTTCTGTCTGCCTGGCACAAGAAGAACGGAGAGACCGTCAGGGAAGGCGAGGCTCTTTTTACCCTCGAGACGGACAAAATCTCTGCTGAGATCCCGTCCCCAGGTGCCGGCAAACTGCAGATCCAGGTGGATGCTGGCCAGGAAGTCAAAATTGGCCAGGTGGTGGCTCTGCTGGACGAGAGCAGCAAGGCGGCGCCGGCCGAGGGTGGTAAACCGTCCGGGCCGGCCGAGAGTAAGAAATCGTCCGAACCTGCCGAGGCTGCCGCGTCCGCTTTGCAGCCCGACGCAAATCAGACCTTATCGCCCGCGGCTCGACGGGTCGTTGAAGAGGAAAAGGTCAAACTATCCGAGGTCTCAGGCACCGGAAAACACGGGCAGGTCACGAAATCGGACCTGGTGCAATATCTGGAGTCGAAGAGTCGTCCGGAGAGGCCTGCGCAACCGAGTGCCCGGCCTGAAGCCGCTGTTCCGGCTTCTGTCCCTGCGCCTGCCTCTGAGCGGACGATCCGGCGGAAAATGACTCCCTTGCGGAAGAAAATAGCCGCTCAACTGGTTCTGGCTCAACAGAACGCCGCAATGTTGACCACCTTCAACGAATGCGACATGAGCGCTGTCATGCAGCTTCGGTCGGAATATCAGGAAAGCTTCCAAAAGCGCCACCAGGTCAAGCTTGGTTTCATGTCCTTCTTCGTGAAGGCGGTGGTGGACGCGCTCCAGACCGTGCCGGCCATGAACGCCAGAATTGATGGGGATGACCTCATCGAAAATCAGTACTACGATATCGGGGTAGCGGTTGGAACAGCACGCGGATTGGTAGTGCCGGTGGTTCGAGATGCCGATAAGAAGAGCTTCGCAGAGCTGGAGAAGGCAGTTGCCGCTTACGCAGAAAAGGCGCGCGAAGGAAAATTAGGCCTGGATGACCTGACCGGTGGAGTTTTTACCATTACCAATGGGGGCATTTACGGTTCACTGCTCAGCACGCCGATCTTGAATCCACCGCAAAGCGGCATCCTGGGGATGCACAAAATCCAGAATCGGCCGGTAGCGATCGGGGACAAAATTGAGGTGCGGCCGATGATGTACCTCGCGGTCAGCTATGATCATCGGGTTGTTGACGGCAAAGAGGCGGTCACGTTTCTAGTCCGGGTGAAAGATTGTGTGGAGGCCCCAGCCCGTTTGCTCTTGCAGGGGTAACTACTTCTTTCGATAGAGAATTTCGGCGAGCCGGCGGCCAAGCCAACGTGGGTTAATGGAAGGCATGCGCAGCGAACCCCTGGGTGCGCCGGGCGGGCGCAATAGGTATCCGATGACGATGCGCAAAGTCAAACTGGAGACCGCCATGGATGCGAGCGCTAATATTAGAACCAGCGGAATCATGGTGCGTGGCAGACCATCTTATTCAGGAGCCGGTGCGCTAATCGAACCGGCAGGGACTGTCGGGGTTTTTTGGCGCTGCAAAACAGAATTGAATTTGTTCATGAGTGACCCTCGAGATGGATAAGGGAGGAAGGTCGTTCTCGGCGAAAAAATCGACTCCCATCGTTTCCATGGTCGTTCTGGCTTCGCCTCCCTCCAGTCGGCAGAGCATGAATAATTTATAAACGTGAAATGGGAATGGGGGTTTGTGGGCATGCTTGGATCGATCGAAGATGGCCAGTACTCTTTCGACTTTCGCCTGAAATCCCGATTCCTCCTCGACTTCCCTCTCCACCGCTTCAGAGGGAGAATCGTTGACGTCCGCCCAACCTCCGGGCAAAGTCCAGAGCTCGTCTGAGCGTTCCTGCACGAGCAGCAGTTTGCCGTCTCTGAAAACAACCCCGCGCACATCGACCTTTGGCGTCGCGTATCCGGCCTGATTGTCGAAGAGTCCCTGGATCACTGTCGGTGTTTCGTCGGAGTAATTGGCAAAAACATCTATCGAGATATCCAGGATCTTCTGGTAACGCTCACGGTCATAATCGGATTCCGTGAAGTGTAATCCGGTTTGGGCGACGGCCTGCAACTCCCGGGCCCAGCCGACCCATTTGGGTTCATGTGACATGATTATGAACCTCGTCGAAGGAGGAGGAAGGTCAATTCATTCAGAGCCAGAATTCAGGAGTCAGAGAAGTCAGGAGTCAGGAGACGGAAGCGCCGAAACAAGTAAAACTGCGGCGGAGCCAGGCGGAAGCCCCAGGAGATGCTAAGAACAAATTCTGAGCGCTGCAAGCGCGCGCCAAACGGGAAATTGCTCAAGCAGCCACAGTCCGGATTCCGTAACTCCTGACTCCTGAATTCTGATTCCT
>JAFAKL010000344.1 GCA_019235445.1 Verrucomicrobiota bacterium
GCGAAAGCGTAGCTGTCGACCTGCCAGGTACGGATGCCGGAGCAAGCTGCCATCCGGCGATTCTGCGTGGTCGCTCGGATATAAAGTCCCAATCGAGTTTTGTTAAGAACAAGTGAAGCGATCCCAACCACCGTCAGCGCGAAGACCATGATCGTGATTCGGTTGAAGGGCAGAATCAGTTCAGGCATCAACGCAACCCCTCCGCTCATCCAGGAGGGGTTCGACACCTCCACGTTCTGTGCGCCGAATAACATGCGCACGGCCTGAATCAGCACTAGGCTGATACCAAACGTGGAGAGCAGAGTTTCCAGCGGGCGGCCGTACAAAAATCGGAGAACGCTGCGTTCCAGGATGAATCCAGCGAGCGCCGCGGCTAGAAAGGAGGCCGGGACTGCCGCGAGCACATACCAGTCGAATGCCCCCTGCCAATGAGCTCGGAAGCATTCCTGGACGACATACGTCGCGTAGGCGCCGATCATTAAAAACTCACCGTGTGCCATGTTGATGACGCCGATCAAACCGTAGGTGATGGCCAATCCAAGCGCGGCCAGCAACAGAATGCTTCCAAGACTGAGGCCCGCGAAGAGCGTCCCGATCATCTCGATTTTCCATTCTTCGAAAGCCATTGACCTTAAAGCCTCGCTGGCGGCCGCCCGGACTTTTTCTTCGGTTTCAGCGTAAGTGCCATCTTTCTGCCTGGTGACCAGCGGAAGCAAAAGGCTCCGCATTTGCGGATTTTTGCGTGCATCGATCAACTGAACCGCTTGCAGTCTTTTGGACGAGTCAGGATCCTGAAGTGCTGTCAGAGCCCAAAGCTGATCCAGTCGGGCTTTCAACATGGGGTCGGTTTCCTTGCTCCGGGCTGCTTCGATCAGCGGTTTGGCCGCCGGATCCGGGTTCTGGAAGAGATCGTTAATCGCCTTTTCGCGCACCGCGTGATCCGGCGCCTCCAGTCTGAGCCCGTTCAAACCGCTGGCGACCCGCGCCCGAAGCAGATTGTTCAACGTAATTGGTTGAACGTCGCTCGCCTGAACGGCTACGGGCGCACCGGTAATCGGATCCTTGAGAACATCTCCGTCCTCAATCAAGACCCGGTCATCGGAGGTCGCGGCCACACTCTCTTGTTGCATGGCCTCAAGCAGTCGAAGCGCGACAGCATCGTCTGCAGCGATGATGCGATCGAGCGCCTGCGACTTAGCCTCGAAATCATCTTCGGCCAGCGGTTTGAGGTCATCATCGGTCAGTGCAGCGAAGACACGCGTGCTCCCTCCGAGCAGAGCAAGGAGAATAAGAAGAACTAAACAGCAAAAGCGTGGCATTTTCTGCCTGCGACAGACCCAGTTGAGGCCTTCAACGACTTAAGTTCCCCGCGGTGGCGGTCTCGATTCCGAAGTCGAGTGGCAAGAGGCTGGAAACGCGGTCCGGTTTGCTCTCGTTGCCTGGAATGAAGGGACTCCAAGGCTGCGCTCGGACCGTACCTTTTGTTTTCCAAACGACGGTAAATTGGCCGTCTGCGCGGATTTCCCCAATCATCACAGGCTTATGGAGGTGATGGTTCGGATCCATCTCCTCTACGAATCCGCAAGGTGCACTGAATTTCTGGCCGTAGGCCGCCTCGATCACCTTGTCGACGTCGGTCGTGCCCGCTTTTTCGACGGCTTGCTTCCAGATGTGCATCCCAACGTACGTTGCTTCCATCGGGTCATTGGTCACCCGCTTGTCGCCGCCTGGCAGATTATGCTCCTGCACGTAGGCAAACCACTCTTTCTTGAAGGCGTCGTTGGTCGGATTCTTGAGTGACATGAAGTAATTCCAGGCCGCAAGGTTGCCAACGAGCGGCTTCGTGTCGATTCCCCGGAGCTCCTCTTCCCCGACCGAAAATGCAATCACTGGTACGTCAGTCGCCTTTAATCCCTGGTTGCCGAGTTCCTTGTAGAATGGAACGTTCGAGTCGCCGTTGATCGTCGAGATGACCGCTGCCTTTCCCCCTTCCGAGAATTTTTTGATAGCGGCTACGATGGTCTGGTAATCAGAATGTCCGAACGGCGTGTAGATCTCGTTGATGTCGGAGTCCTGTACGCCTTTCGAATGGAGGAAAGCACGTAAAATTTTGTTAGTCGTCCGAGGATAAACATAGTCCGTTCCCAGCAAAAAGAAGCGTTTCGCCCCACCGCCTTCTTTGCTCATGAGGTATTCTACCGCCGGGATTGCCTGCTGGTTCGGCGCAGCCCCGGTATAGAAGACATTTTTTTGCATCTCTTCTCCTTCGTACTGCACGGGGTAAAACAAGAGACCGTTAAGCTCTTCAAACACGGGAAGCACGGATTTCCGCGAAACGGACGTCCAGCAGCCGAAAACGACCGCCACCTTGTTCTGGCTCAGGAGTTGACGGGCCTTCTCCGCAAATAATGGCCAGTTTGACGCCGGGTCGACGACCACTGCTTCAAGTTGTCGTCCCATCACCCCGCCGTTTTTGTTGATTTCTTCGATCGTCATCAGCGCGACATCTTTAAGCGACGTCTCGGAGATGGCCATGGTGCCCGAGAGTGAATGGAGAATCCCGACCCTGATTGGTTGGTTCGACTCTGCGCCCGCGAGCGGGGGATCGCTGGCGGCCGTTAAACAGGCCGCGACAGTAAGGATAATCAAAAATTTGCTTTTCTTCATGGATGTTTATGAATCGCGATTGGCGATGGGTTGTATCAACCTCTCTCCCGAGCACACGCTGTGCCACCTATAGCTTTGTACTCTTGTTTGGCGCTCCTCGGACGCACGCGAGGCTTGCTTCTCCTGTGAGCGCCGCCTTGCAGAAGAACGCTGTCCACATTGTGTCTTTTTCTACATCTATTAATGCTTGGAAATCGGCACGAAACGCGTTGCATTGGGGTATGTTGATCACCGAGGTCGGCTTTTTCCTAAGGGTCGGGGCGCTGTTTCTCTGGTGCCTGGGCACTGGGAGTGCCCTCGCTCAGGGAACACAAAGTGTTGCCATCATAACTCCCGGACAAGGGATCGGCCCAGTTCTCCTTGGCCAAACACTGGCCGAAGTTCATGCGAGACTTGGCGCACCTAAGTTATCCGATGCCGCTTTGGGCGGTCGGCTTTGGGAAATCTGGCGATCGGGTCCCGCCTTCGAAGGCAAACGACAGAATGGGTTTGAGGAATTGGAAATCTATTTTACGCGGGAACACCTGCATTTTGGCGGACCTTCGGCGGTCGGACAGATCAGGGTCACGTCTCCCTTTTCTCGAACGGTTTCCGGGATCTCCATTCGCAGCAGTTTTTCGCAGATTCTTGACAGTTTTCCAAATCTCCGAATCGACGAGGAACTCACCTATGCTTTGAACGGCGAGCGGAGCGAAAAAGATGTGGCAATGTATGTGGATAGGACTCGAGGCATTGCGTTCGAATTTCGCAATGGCGCGGCGGCGGATCCCAACGTGGCGGGATATTGCAGGGCGATCCATGTTTTTCGGCCCGGCACGGATCCTCGAATTATGGAAGCGTTTGATCTGCAGTGAGAGCGGGGCGTCGTGGATTTACCTCTGAACGTTACAGCGCCGGAGCGGTCTATTGGTATAGTGCACCAGTGAAAAACAACCGGTTCTCCCCGGGGGTGCAGGTGCCCGGTGCGGTGGCAGCAATTTCCTCACGGCACAGGGTTGGATAGATCTTAGTTTTCTTAGCTCGATTTTGGATTTAAATTGAAGAGCGGGAGCCGGAAACACGTCGGGTCCCCGTTCTGGCGAAGGCGTGACAACAGAATAGAGGTTGAATGAAAGCGCACGAACTGCTCAGCTCTCCTGCCAAATGGTGTCAGGAGTCGCCGGCAGAGGATGGGTGCGGAAACAAGGTACCGACCTTTGATCCCCGCGCGGTAAAATGGTGTGCGCTCGCGGCGATCCAAAAGTTATACCCTCCCTTGGAATGGGAGGAGGCAATGAACCGAGTTCTTCGCGCGCTCAGCGTCTCCGAAAAAGGAATTAACCAGCTCAGCAAAACGGACAAGGCATGTTGTCTCATGGAATGGAACGACGACCCAAACGCCTCCTTCGAGGAGATTCGTAAGGTTTTTGTTGAGGCGGACACCTGAGTATATGGGACCGACGGATCTCTTATCGCCGAGGACGTGATGACGCAGGACCCGCAGGAGGGCGGCTTTTTCTCCGGAAAGACGAAAATGGCAGGAAATAGTCTCGGACCGTACGATAACCTCCACAGGCACCAATTCGCGGTGAACGGACAGGGAAGCCTTTTGCCGCTGGGCTAGCGTATTGTCGCCGAAATAGCATGCCATTTGCCGTCCATCCGCAGGAGAGATGGATCCAGCCGAGACAGAGGAAGGGGATTCGTGCACTGATAAATGGTAATACCCTCATAAAAGCAATATCCCCCGGCGCATTAAGAGCTTGCCCCCAGGGACAAATTCCTGGAAGGGTCAGAGCACACAGGCTACAGCGCACAACGGGTTGTACTCGAAAGCTGCAGTTCTGCTCAGCTCACCTACATCAATAGATAAGTTTTAAGAAAGTAAAGATACTTATGCCTCTAAAAATGCGTTTTTGTTCCCCCGTCATTGCGCTCGCATCACTTTTCGCACTAATGCAAGCGCCTCTCACCTCCCAGGCAGCAGGCGAAAAAAAACTCGAAGTGTTTTCCTGGTGGACTTCCGGTGGTGAAGCGGCAGCGCTGAACGCGCTGTTTGACACCTACAAAAATCAGTACCCCGGCGTTGAGATCATCAACGCGACCGTGGCAGGAGGCGGCGGTTCGGCTGCGCGTCCAGTGTTGCAGACCCGTCTGGCGGGCGGCAATCCGCCTGACACCTGGCAAAGCCATCCTGGTTGGGAACTGCTCGGCCAGTATGTGGAACCAGGTTACTGTGAACCAATCACGGAGCTTTACACCAGCAACGGATGGGACAAAGCCTTTCCGAAGGATCTAGTCGGACTGATGACCAAGGATGGGAAGACTTATGCCGTTCTTGCCGGAGTACATCGCGGCAACGACCTATGGTTTAATAAAAAGCTTCTCGAGAAAAACGGGATCACGGTGGGCGATAAGTTGAGCATGGACGAGTTTTTCGCTGATTGCGACAAACTGAAAGCGGCTGGCATCCCGGCGCTCGGCGTTGGAGATTCGGGGATCTGGGCTTCGGCACAGTTGTTCGAGAACACGCTCCTGGGAGTGGTGGGGGGTCAAGGATGGACTGATCTATTCGCCGGCAAAATGAAATGGGATGATCCGAAGGTGAAGGAAGCGATGAAGGACTTCGCGAAGATGCAGGAATACCTTAATCCGGATCACTCTGCCTTAAGTTGGGACCAGGCGATTGGAGCCTTAATTGAAGGTAAGGTTGCGTTTAGCTCGATGGGAGATTGGGCTGATGGTGAATTCATCAAGGCTAACAAAAAAGAAAATGTAGACTTTGGTTGGGTCAGCCATCCCGGCACAGACGGATCGTTCATCATTGTTGCGGATGGATTTACTCTGGCCAAAGGTGCTCCGCACAAAGATGCGGCGATCGCATGGCTGAAGAGTATCGGGAGCAAGGAAGCGCAGGAGGCCTTTAATCCGTTGAAGGGTTCGATTCCAGCCCGGACGGACGTAGATAAATCAAAGTTCGATGCCTACCATCAATGGTCCATGAAGTCTTTTGCCTCCGCTACTCTCGTTCCCAGTTGCGTCCACGGCGAAGCTGCGCCGGCAGCGTTTCAGCAAGCGCTTAACGATGCGGTGACTGCATTTATCGTAGATAAGAATGTCGACAATTTCGCCAATGCGCTCGTACAAGCCGCGAAAGAATCGGAGAGCAATAAGTAGGAAATTTGTGGTCGGCAGGCGGGCCCTGAGATTCCGCCTGCCTCCTCTTTGCGCAGCGAAGATCCGCGCGCTAACGCTCGTTGACGCCAACCCTGCATGCCTACGGCAAAGCTGCAAATTCTCCGCTCCAGCCAGGCAAAGGCACCAGCGAAGCGGAAAAGAATCACCAGCGAGCGTTTCCTGCCTCCGTTGATTTTGGTGCCAACCCTGGCCGCCATCATCACGTTTGTTTACGTTTTTATTCTGATTACGATCTGGGTTTCTTTGTCTCGATGGGGCACCCTGCGGATCGACTGGCGTCCGCGCGACCCGTTGTTTGAAGCCTATGCACAGATGTTTGCGATGCCTCGCTGGCATGCCGACCTGCGGAATGTCCTGGTTTTTACGATATTGTTTCTCTCTGTTTCGATTGGTTTCGGCCTATTGCTCGCGCTCCTTTTGGATCGCCGTTTACTTGGATTTACCATCTTTCGAAACATTTTTCTGTTTCCTTACGCGCTCTCTTTCATCGTGACAGGGATCGCCTGGCGCTGGATCTTCAATCCCGAGACCGGCATCAATCTTCTATTTGACGGGCTGGGTATTAACAAATGGCTCGTCTCGATCGGCGCGGCACCATTCAGGCCAGGGTGGACCACCGATCCATCAGTGTTGTTCTCGGTGAACAACGCGCTCGGTCATGTTTTTCCCGCCGTGCGGAACCTGAGCGTTCAACTGGGAATCCCGATTGCGCTGATCCCAGTCGTGGTCGCCGCGTCATGGCAACTGACCGGGTTTGCCATGTCGATGTATATCGCCGGGCTGGCCACCGTCCCAAACGAACTCCGGGAAGCCGCCCGGATAGATGGAGCGACGGAGTTCCAGGTCTACACCAAGGTCGTCCTCCCATTGCTTCGCCCAGTCACGGTCAGCACTGCCATCATCCTCGGCCATGTTTCCCTAAAGATTTTTGATCTGATCTTCGCCATGACCGGGGTCGGTCCCGGCTTCGCGACCGATGTGCCGGGCATCTTTGTCTTCGACATGACGTTTAAAGCCACCCGCTATAACCTGGGCGCAGCCGCCTCCATTGTGATGTTGCTGCTCGTAGCCATGGTGATTGTGCCTTACCTCTGGCGGAATTTGAGAAAGGACTAGCCGTGCAGATTTCCTATGCTAACTTCCGCCAGTCGTTGCCGCGAACAATCTGGGATTGGCTCATCCTGATTTTTCTTTTGCTCTGCGTCCTTTTCTTTCTCATGCCCATCTATGTCATGGTGGTGACCGGGCTAAAGCAGGCTCAGAACGTTAGTCTCTCGACCATGTGGCAACTGCCCCTGCACCTCTCCGGGGGCGGTTTCTATGAAGCGTGGCGGCGTCTCTATCCAAACATGGGAAACAGCCTGCAACTCACGATTCCGGCGACTGTTCTTTCCTCCATCTTCGGAGCCATCAACGGCTATATCTTCGCGAAATGGAAATTCCGGGGAGCGAATACATTGTTTGCGGTCCTGGTCTTCGGAATGTTCATCCCGTACCAGAGCATCCTGATCCCTTTGATCCAGTTCCTGGAACAGATCAAGCTCTATGGAACAATCGGGGGACTTATCCTGGTGCACGTAGTCTATGGGCTGCCAATCTGCTCTCTGATCTTTCGGAACTTTTTCGCTAATATTCCGGACGAACTGATCGAAGCAGCTCGACTCGACGGAGCGGGCGTCGTGCGGATCTTTTTGCTTGTCATGCTGCCGTTAGCGTTACCCGCTTTTGTGGTGGTCGGTATTTTTCAATTCACTAACATCTGGAACGACTTCCTGTTTGGCGTGACCATTTTGCCCAATCCGAGCGCGCAACCGGTTACTGTCGCCTTGAACAATCTTTCTGGCTCGTTTTCAGTGGACTGGAACGTCGTCATGGCCGGGGCGGTGATTGTTGCATTACCGACAGCGCTGATTTACATCTTGCTAGGGCGATTCTTTGTCCGCGGATTGCTGGCAGGATCGGTGAAGGGATAAACCTGTATCTTGTTCTTGTTGCCATGGGACGCCTCGTCATACTCTCTGGTCCGTCATGCGTCGGCAAAGGGCCGCTGCACACTGCCCTCACCAATTTTCATCCGGAACTCGCGACGAAGCTGAAGAAGCTTGTCTTATATAATTGCCGGTCTGCCAGACCGGGAGAAATCGATGGTAAAGACTACCATTTTAGATCTCGCGAAGAGATTGAGGGACTTCGAGAGAAGGAAAACTTTATCGTCCTGGATGTTCGCGGGGACCTTCAGGCAGTAGATTTACAGGAGGCCGATCGCACACTGCAAAAAGGGGATCTGTTCTTCGAGGGCAACCCTTTCGTCGGTCGGAAATTGCAGGAAGCGTTCGCCTCCAAGGTGACGGTCCTCAGTATTTTTCTCTCGCCACTTTCAAAAGAGGAAATCCTGTTTTTGCAATCGCAGAAAAATATCCTTTCTCTCGAGAATCACGTGACGGATGTGATGCGCCGCAAACTGTTGCGCCGAACCCAGCGCCAGAAAACGATCTTGTCTCTCAAAGACCTGGAGAACATCGAACGTCGGGCGGCAAGCGCTTACAGTGAACTCAAGGAAGCGTGGCATTTTCAATACATCGTCCCCAACCACGATGGGGAAGACAGCGAAAATTGGAATGCCTTCTACTATCCAGTGGGCGATGCTCGCAAGACTTTGTTGGCATTTGCGGACTTAGTCTCCTCCGGCAAAGCTTCGCCCCTCGTCGAAGCATGGGACGAGCGCCTGTTATCATGATAACTTCGCACGACATCGACGCAGGGCTAAGCATCCGTCAATGCCGGTGAATGCGAGCTGATGGCGTGAAAACATCGGAAGAGATTCGGTCGGCTCGCGATATCAACGACGATCCTGATGAGGACCTGGAGCCGGAAGGCGACCCAGGCGATAAGGGTGTCGAAGAGGGGGATGAAGAGGGAGTTGAAGACGAAGACGAATAAACAGGTCTTCCCCCGTCCCTTACGATTACGGGCCGTAGAATCGCCCGAGGCGACGCAGCGCCCTACTCGATCGGTCTAAGATCCAGGTGCCGCTGCAGTTCAGTGATGATATCGGCGACGTGAAATCGAGTCTGCAGCCAGCCAACTATCGGCAAAAGGACAAGAAGCCCAGAAAACAGAATCAGGAGGACAATCCCACTCAGCATATCAATCGCTGAATAAGCGGGGTGGTGGCTGAGATTGTACGGATAGCTGAATATGGTCCAGGCAGCGATCAGGCCCGAAGCGCTGAGCAGGATCAACACCCAGAGGATCTTCACGGGAACGGGAGTCCCCCCCGTAAGCTCGATCCAGCTCCCGGAATTGCGATCGGTTACACTCCCCGTGACGTAGGGCTTGAACCATTGGCCCGGCGTTAACCACCAGAGGATCCAATGAATATCAGCCCGGCGATGAAGAATGAAACGACGCGTATCGAACCGACCGATCACAGGGCGGTCCCCAGTGAATTGCGTTGGGCTGGCGGGATCAATTTCTTCCTCATCCACGAAGCTCTTCAATTTCATTACCAATTCGTCGGGTTGGAGGGGAGATGCGAAGAATTTCAACATATTCTGGAGATCAATTACGCTTCTCGATTTCCGTGGAATAGTCCCTGGTGTCAAGGCAGTTCTGCCAAGCTGTACCTCAAACGCCTCGCTTTGGCTGCTTCGAGCATCACGCTTGCGTCGTCTTCGCAAAGCCGAGCACGCCTATTCGCGTCGCTGGTAATCTGGTTTAGCGTCGTTCGACGCCGCGTAGAGAGAGCTTCAGCAAGCTCGCCGTAAGCTTGAAATGGAAGTGGCGGAGCGAACTCAGCAAACCCGTCTGCTCAATCTCAGAAGGTTTCCGGGGTTGAAAGTTCGCACGTCCAAAATTTTGGCTTGAGTGGCGCTGCTGTTTCTATTTATATAAACACCTCATCTACAGTCGCTTACAGATTACTGGGCAAATTGGCACGGGAAGTGATGCAAAGCTGTGGAAGTCTAAAGCAAAGCAAAGCCAATGGGCTCTTTCCAACCCATTCAGCCGAGCAACAAGGATAGGGATAATTTATGAATAGATTAGGAATGGTGGGAGATTTTATCACCGATCCTGCCAGCCTTCCCGTCAGGAAAGGCAAGCGACCGATCACAATTCGAGGACCTCTCCACGTCCAGTGCAGCGACAATAACGACGACGCACTCCTGCGGGAGGTCGTGGCAGAGGTTGCAGCCTGGCTGGGCATTGAAGTAAGTCCTTTGCCGATCGGCACTGGAGAACTAGCTTCCCTGCGAATAGACGAATATCTCGCGAGCGATGATTCGTCCAATTTTATCGCTGGAACAGAATTTGCCAGAGTTCTTTTCGGCGCTCCTACGATTTATCTTACTTTGCCGTTGAGCTGGGCCCACTGGGCTATTGCGATACGTAACCGACGAGCAACGCA
>JAFAKL010000372.1 GCA_019235445.1 Verrucomicrobiota bacterium
TAATGAAAAATGAATCCTTGCCGGCGATGACCGGAAATAATGGCCACCTTCCGGCAATAGCGAGCGAAGAGTTTTCGCCGCCGGAGTACGAGGAAGAGGCGAAGAGTTCGGGGCTTAATCTCTACGAGATCCTCTTTATTCTTTTCCGGCACAAATGGAAGATACTTCTCTGCGCCGCCGTTGGGTTGCTCGCAGCCGCAGCCGCTTATTTCGTGCTTCCGCCCGTTTACGAGTCCGAAGCTAAACTGTTTGTCCGATATGTGGTAGACAAGAGCGCCGTGGATGGGCTTGACTCGGAAATCAAAACTCCGAATCCACAGACGGATACGGTCATCAATTCAGAAGTAGAAATTCTGTCCAGCTCGGATCTGGCTGAAGACGTTGTTAAAGCGGTGGGCATTAATCGGCTCATGCCCCGCGCCGGAGCCAAAGCTACCCTCGCGTACGCCACTGAAGAGTATTTCCATAATTTGCAGATAGAGGTCGTGAAGGGAACCAACATCATTTCCGTTTCCTTCAAGAACGCTGATCCCACGCTGCCGATGCCGATTCTGCAGGAGCTCATCCGGCGATATTTTGAAAAGCATTTAGATATCCACCGCTCCGGAGGCGCCTATGATTTCGTGACCAAGGAAGCTGAGGAGCTGAAGAAACAACTGGATCAGACTGATTCAGAGTTGAAACAACTCAAAGCGAAAGCCGGAATCATCTCCCTCGCGGCAAGCACTGCAACTCTCGCCACCGAGACGGGGAAAACCCAAGAGGATCTTGATGTGGCGGAAGGTGAACTTGCTGCTCAACAGGCTCTGGTGAAGGATCTCGAGAAGTCGCTTGCCGTCCCGGACGCTTCCCAACCCGACAATGGGACAACAGCAACGAATCGCGCGCCGACTGGGGATATTGTTCAGAGATACCAATCACTGGTCAGCAGGTTGACGCAGCTTCAGCAATCGGAAACGGAGCTACTCTCGAAATACACTTCGGAGAACCGTCTCGTTAAAAACAAGGAGGCACAAATTGCCGGCCTGGAAAAACAACGCCGGGATATGGAAAAGAAATATCCGGCCCTGATTGAGACAGCCGTCGCTACCACCACCTCCTCCTCCCAATCCTCTGAAGTTCGGCGCCCAGATCTCTTAACTGAGCGCGCGCGCCTGGTCGGTTTGCAGTCCAAGGTGGACACCTTGAAGGCGCGGATAGTCAGTATCAGGCAGCGCGTAAATCTGATGTCGCAATTCGGACCGCGGATCGAGGAACTGGAGCGGAAAAAGGAAGTCGAGGAGGCCAACTATAAGCATTCTGAGGCGAGCCTTGAAAAGGCGCGCATCGACGAAACTCTGGATCCGTCCAGAATGCCGAATATCAGTGTCGTCCAGACGCCGCTGCCTGCGACCAATTTTAAGAGAAATGTAAAGAATCTGGTGATAGGCCTTGCGGGCGGTGGGGTAGCTGTGGGAATTGCGATCGCTCTGCTCATTGAGTTGGTCCTGGACCGGACGGTGAAACGATCGCTCGAGCTTGAACAACGCTTGCGGATACCTTTGCTCCTGTCCATCCCCGATGTGGGTCTTAACGGTCAGCGGCTGCGGTTGCATGATGTCAGGGAAGACGGAAAATTTTCCAGCGACCGGGATTCGGAGGAGGAGATGGGTCCGATGGAGCCTGGGGAGTTGCTCCGACCTTTCTGCGAAGCAATACGGGACCGGCTCGGGCTTTTCTTCGAGATCAGCAACCTGACTCACAAACCAAAGCTGGTGGCGGTGACTGGCCTGGCCAAAGATGCTGGGGCATCCACCCTCGCCGCGGGTCTGGCCAGCACTCTGGCGGAAGGAGATGACGACCGGGTACTCCTGGTGGACAAACCGGTCAGTCCGAAACGGTTTTACAGCATGTTGTCCGATTTCAGAGAAAGCAAACTGGATTATGTCGTTTTTGACATGCCTTCCCTCGGCGATACCAGCTCTACCCTGCCCCTGGCTGGTTTCATGGATACTGTGCTGCTGGTGGTCGAAGCCGGCAAAAGCAACCGAGACGCCGTGAAACGGGCCTATTCGCAACTGGCGGCTAAAACAAAAGTCTCTGTGGTTTTCAACAAGACCAGAGCTTATGGCCCCAAGTGGCTCGAAGGCGAACTCTCGTGAATTCTCACTAGACGATGGGTTCGATTTCCACGAAAACTCCACGCCCCGCAGAGATCCGGCCTTCATGTCATCCGCTACTCCCAAGGAGCCGCTGAGAGCGCCCATAGGGCGGGCGAAGGAGGCGGCATCCCTACCAAGCTCCCTCTCGTTGGCGGGTAAACGCGCCGTCGCGGTGGTCTTTTCCAGTTATCCCTCTGATCCGCGACCCCGGAGAGGGGCGGAGGCATTGGCCAGGGAAGGCGCGAGCGTAGAGGTCATCTGTCTCAAGGAAACCGATGAAGAACCCAAGCGCGAATCCTTCAACGGAATCGACGTCACCCGCGTTCCTTTGAGGCATTATCGCGGTGGAAAGCTCTCTTACGTGCGGCAGTATGCCGCCTTTCTTTTCATGGCCGCGTCGAAGCTCATCGGT
>JAFAKL010000454.1 GCA_019235445.1 Verrucomicrobiota bacterium
ACAATAAAGGAAACGGCAGCGCTGAAAGCGCGCACCAAATGTGCACGCCACGAGAGCACCCGCTCCTTCAGAGCTGGATTCCTATAACTTAACCTTTCCTGGGACTTCGCCTGGCTGCGTCCCAGGCCAACGCTGAACTCCGGAGGCGAGTGCCAAAGGCACCCAAGGCGAAGGTGCAGGAAAAAGTCTTTAGCGGAAAAAGGCTCTTGTGCGGGTCACGCAAAACGATTACGGAAACGGTCTCCGGGCTAATCGGATGTATAAAAATCGCACCAAGGGAAAAAGAGCAGGAGTTAATGAGTGAAATTCTCGACGCTACTCGCCGGGCTGATGGTTCTTTCCGGCGTGACACTCGGGGACGAGAAAAAGGTCGCCCAGTTGCCTTCTTTAGAAATAAAAGATCAAGGACCGCTCTGGTCAGTTGACCTGAATTCAGATTACACCCTGGGCAGCAAAATCATGAAAACCGCCAGCTTCGGGTCACAGGCGGTCTATCACTACCAGATCGAAGCTCTTCGTAACCTCCCTTTTTTTGACAAATACTATTTTCAGCTGGGTGTTATTTCGGAACGATTTGATTTTTCTCGATCGAACAGCCTTTATCCGTATTCCATCACCAGCGTCGCGGGCGACTTGGCAATTTCTTACTGGACGGGCGACGACTTTTACCCGCTTTTAAAGTTCGAACCTGGCCTCTATTACACAAGAGATCACATCAGATTGGATGCTCTGGATGTTCCAATCCGTGCTGTAACAGGGTTCAAGATCCGGGAGAAAGTGCACCTCGTGCTTGGCGTTGACACCGATCCATTTGAAGAAGACTGGGCGATCCCCATCTGTGGCTTCAATTGGGAAGTCAACGATCAATACAACCTGAGAGCGGTTTTCCCCGACCCGCGCTTCAGCTATATGCCCAACAAAAAACTGGAACTTTTCATTGCGGCGGATCTAATCGGTGGCGGATACCGCAACGGTCCAACGGACGATCGCCGGACCAATAATGCCCTTTTAGATTACTCGGAATATCGCGGCGGGAGCGGCGTGAATTACACTCCCCGAAAGGGCTTCTCGTTGGAAATGTCGGCCGGGTGGAGTATAGAGCGGCGGTTTGACTATTTCCGCGGCGGACCGGATGACGCCAGCAAGAGCGCACCCTATTTCAAGCTCGACGTCAGCATCGATTTGTGAGTCAGGGAACAGGAGTCTCGAGTACAGCGTCCCGCTCGTTTCCCACGAACGCCGACCCGCCGACACGTTTCTACGCCGAACCGCCGACACGCTTCTCCTGCGAGTGGCCGCTGACCACGGCTCCGGCGGAGGTGTCGAGCTGCAGAAAATCGAGGACCGAAACCAAGGCGACCAGACCAATCAATCCGAACGCCAGATGAAAATCGGGAATCGTGGGATGGCTCGCTGATCCGTGGCGTAAGAGGGCGGCGATTCGCAAGGCAATCGCTCCAGCAGCCACACCCATACCCATCGTCATCTGCTGGACCATGCTGGCGAAGGTCGTTGCCGCGCTCATCTGGCTTGACGGAACGTCCGCAAAGCCTAGCGTGACAAGGCTGGTGAATTGCATCGACCGGCAGAGCCCTCCAAAGAAAAGGACCGCCACAATAAGCGGCGTTGGCATCATCGGGGACAAAAAAGCGCAGGCGAACAACGAGAGTGCGGTCAATATACCGTTGCCGATCAACACTCTTCGAAATCCGAATCGACGGATGACTGGAGTAGTGACGGTCTTCATCCCGAGATTACCGGCGAACACGGCAAGCACCAGCAACCCGGATTTGAACGCGGTCAATCCAAAACCGATCTGGAAAAGCAGTGGCAAAAGGAAGGGAATGACGCTGATCGAGATACGAAAGAGGGAACCGCCTCGGATCGTGACAGCAAATGTCCGAATATGCAGCAAAGAAAGATTGATCAGGGGAGTTGCATGGCGGCCGGAATGCCAGACCATCAGCGATCCCATCGCGCCGCCCAAGGCGAGTAAAAATAGGATCGTGCCCCAGGGGGTTGGTTGTTGCCCAACCAACTCCAGCCCGTACATCAAGGTCGAACAGGCGATTGCCGACGAAACAAAACCAGTCCAGTCAAACGGACGATCCATCTCATCTCGACTGTTACCAATCCACAGAGCGGATAAAGCGATGCCGATCAATCCAAGCGGCACATTAAGAAAAAAGATCCAGCGCCAGGAGGCATAAGTCGTAATGAATCCACCGACCGGTGGACCAAGCACGGGCGCCACCAACCCGGGCCAGGTAATGTAGGAAGTTGCCCGCAGAAGATGTTGTTTTTCGGTGCTGCGCAAGACAATCAATCGACCTACCGGAACCATCATGGCGCCGCCGATCCCCTGAATGATTCGTGCCAGGACGAACTCCACCAGACCGTTGCTCACTCCACAGAAGATTGAGGAGACCGTGAAGACGGCGATAGCGCCCCCGAAGACAGTTCGCGCTCCAAACCGATCGGCAACCCACCCGCTGATCGGGATGAAAACCGCCAGCGTCAGCAGGTAAGCCGTCATCCCGACATTCATGCTGACCGGCCCGACATCAAAAGTTTGCGCCATCTGAGGGAGCGCGGTCGCGATGACCGTCCCATCAAGGTTTTCCATG
>JAFAKL010000176.1 GCA_019235445.1 Verrucomicrobiota bacterium
TCGGCGCGGTAAATAAGTTGTCGAACATGTTTACCGGCTTTCTGATCGGACCCTCAAAGGTCGAAGAAGACGGATTCGTTTTCTCCCTGGAGGTAAACGTTCCATTCGTAACGGTGTGGTTGAACCGGATCGCCCTTTGCCAGCAGCGAGTCCTGGCGGCCAGGCTCGATGGAACGGAACAGGGGATCGTTTGCATTTCCGGGTTCGTCGCTGAAGTAAATGCGCGTAATCAAGCGATAGAGTAGCCCACGCATGAAGATCGAAACCAGAATGTGGGGCGCCTGGCGCGCAGGCGTCTCTGCCTGGACAGCGCCTGGTTTGATGGTCCGAAAGCGAAACTGGCCGGCTTCGTTGGTCGGTACCCGACCGAAGCCAAAAGAATCTTCGAACGGATTTTTTTCAGGCTGATCCATATACCGGCCGAAGCTGTCCGCTTGCCATAATTCAAGAACCGCGTCGGGCACAGGGATGAGATCAGCGTCAAAAATGGTTCCGGAAACTTCGATCACTTGACCTGGAATATTCGGCTGCGTCAAATCACCCCGATAAAGGGCTTCCAGGCCGATTTTGAAGTATGGCCCGACCGTCTGGTAGGTGGTCACAGAGAGACCCTGCGGAACTGCCTTTCCGAGTGACTCAGGATTCTTTTGCTCGGTCATAGCTTGTTCTCCATTGGCGTTTCGTGACTGCCGCGCAGGACGATATCGAATCGGTAGCCAAGGCCGTACTCCGGGACGGTCGTTTCCCAGTCGAACAAGGCGATCAGCCGTTCCCGCGCCGCCTTGCTTCTGACGCTGTTGAAGATGGGATCAAACGGCAGCAAAGGGTCGCCAGGGAAATACATTTGAGTAATCAAGCGGGTCGCAAAAGCAGGCCCGAAAACCGAGAAATGGATATGCGCTGGACGCCAGGCATTGTGATGGTTGCGCCACGGGTATTCGCCAGGACGAATGGTTTCGAAAGCAAAGCGGCCTTTTGTATCAGTAACAAGCGATGCGCAGCCGGTGAAGTTAGGATCGAGCGGGGCGTTATGCTGATCGCGGGCGTGGAGGTAACGACCGGCGGCGTTGGCTTGCCAGATCTCAACAAAGGTCCCGGCAACGGCCCGACCATCTTCGTCCAGGACCTGTCCGCTGATCAGGATCCGTTCCCCAAGAGCTTCCCCGTGCGAGCCTTTCGTCAGGTCAACGGGCCGGATGTTTTCTGGCGGCGTGAATATGGGACCGGTGAGTTCCGAGATGGTTTGCGGCAGGTGGACCAGCGGCTGGCGTGGCGCTCGCTTCACGGAGGAGACGTAGGAAGGGCAAAAATTTGGCGGCAAAACACCGTCCTGAAAATTTCGATAAGGCAGGCGAGTTTGGGGCGGATCGGAGGCATTCATAAGGGCGCGGCGGATGTACGAATACCGCACTAATGTGCGGTTATAGAATTAAACTTCCGCATTCGCTTTGTCAAGAGGGCTTTCAGATCCTGCAGTTTCCGGCTTGTCTTCGAGCTGGCACCTTCTCAGTCAACGGCGATCATTACGCTCGATGCCTTGATGACTGCGGAAGCAATCTTGCCTTCTGCCAAGCCGAGTGACGCCGCTGAAGCTTTCGTGATGATGGAAACAATTTCCACGCCGGGCGCGACTTCCAGAGTAACCTCGCAGTTAACGGCTCCCTGAACAAGTTTGGTCACTTTTCCTTTCAGTATGTTGCGCGCGCTGATTTGCATGGTGGGCCGGATTGTTTCAAACGGTGCGCGGCATAGCAATTGAAATTGGGAGCGAAATGGAACCAAGAATACTGCTGGGTATACGGACTAACCCCGACTATAATGCGCAATTAACGCGCGGGGTGCCCGCAACTACCTTCAGGCCTGAGCTGGAGCGAACGCGAAGTCCTGGAATGTTCCCGTAACGTGATCCCGCAGAATCGCGGAAGGTCGGGGCGAAAGGGCTCCGTGGTGCTGAACTTGCTCTTGCGACCATTTTTAAGCTTGGAGAAAAGGCAGTCCTGATCTCTAATCAGTTCATTCTCACCTCTCGCGTGAGCAAAACCAACCGGAGAAGCATATGCCAGAAGAAGTGTTGACCAAACTATCTGCAAACCTCCGGGGGAGCGTGATCACCCCCGCCAGCAGCGAATATGAAGTCGCTCGCAAAGTGTACAATGGAATGATTGATCGTCGTCCCGACGCTATCGTTCGTTGCGTGAACGTGGCGGACGTGAGGGCAGCTGTGAATTTTGCGCGCCAAGAGCGACTCACAGTCGCAATTCGCGGCGGGGGCCACAACGGTGCTGGATTCGGCGTTTGTGATCACGGACTTGTGATTGACCTTTCGCCAATGAAAGGGGTCCGAGTCGATCCGACCACAAATACGGTGCGGGCCGAGGCAGGCTGCACTCAGGCAGATTTAAACCACGCTGCTCATAGCTTTGGGCTGGCTGTTCCGGTTGGAATCATTTCTACAACGGGAATCGCGGGACTCACCCTGGGAGGCGGAACAGGCTATCTGACTCGGAAATATGGCATGGCTTTGGACAATCTGTTGGAAGCCGATCTTGTGCTGGCCGATGGCCGCTTCGTAACCGCTAGTACCAAGGAAAATCCAGACCTGTTCTGGGCTATTCGCGGCGGTGGCGGAAACTTCGGCCTTGTTACCTCCTTTCTCTTTCGCGGATGTCCGGTGGGTCAGGTGTTTGCCGGTCCGATGCTCTGGGAGATGGAGCACGCGCGCGAACTGTTGCAGTGGTACCGCGAAGCCGCGCCGGCGCTTCCTGAAGAATTATATGGTTTTTTCGCATTCTTGAAAGTGCCGCCCGGACCGCCGTTTCCGGAGGAGTTGCACCGGAAGACGATGTGCGGAATTGTCTGGGCTTATTGTGGTCCGTTGGACAAGGCTGAAGAGGCGTTTCGACCGGTGAGAAACTTTCGGGCGCCGAAGTTCGAACTGACGGGATCAATGCCTTACACTGCCTTGCAGAGTATGTTTGACGCCATTTATCCGCCGGGTGACCAGTGGTATTGGAGAGGGGATTTTGTGGCCCAGATTCCGGATGCGGCGATCGAGGAACATCTGAAGTTTGCAGAACAATTACCCACTCTCAAATCCACCATGCATCTTTATCCGGTAGACGGTGCGGTGAGCCGCATTGACCGTCACGAAACTGCTTTCAATTATCGTGATGCGAAGTGGTCGATGGTCATTGTCGGAGTAGATCCGGAACCAGCAAACGTCGAAAAAATAACGACCTGGACGAAACGCTACTGGGCGGCTCTACATCCTTACAGCCTCGGGGGCGCCTATGTAAACTTCATGATGGACGAGGGACTCGATCGGATCAAAGCGACCTACCGAGATAATTACGATCGCCTGGTGGAAATTAAGCGGAAGTACGATCCACATAACTTTTTTCACGTTAACCAAAACATCAGACCGGATTAACCGGGCCATCCTACACCTATTGCGACTATGCCGCTTTCATCTGAGACTTTCTGTGAAGCTACCGCGTTCATGCGACCTTATTAGATTTCACGTCGGCCTAAGCCTGCTTTGCTGTTAAGCGTTCTAGTTCTTTCGAGAACTGTGGGACGCAGGCCATCAACATCATAGGAGGTGTATAAAAGTGAAAAAGCGAATACTCGGTAACAGCAATCTGGAAGTCTCTGAGATCGGACTCGGCTGCATGAGCATGAGCGGCGCCTACGGTTCGGTCGTTGAAAAAAAGGACATGATCTCCCTACAATCCAAGGCGCTCGGT
>JAFAKL010000367.1 GCA_019235445.1 Verrucomicrobiota bacterium
AGCGAACGGCGGCTTGGTTTGCTGGATTCGCTCCAGCCGATGGGCCGGCCAAATACGCCTTCGCGGCGCTCTACGAAGGCGCTCCCGGCGAAATGGCGCATGGCGGATCCGTTGCCGCTCCAATGATTGGCGAATTGTTGCGCGAACTGTTCAAAGGGGAATCCCCGTCGAAAAAAAACCCGCAACAGGACGAGTCTGACGAGATGGACCAAGATTCGTCTCGAACCCAAGACCAAAGCAATTGATTCAGAATTCAGAATTCAGGAGTTCGGAAAGCTGCGAGGACCAGTTGGCTTCTCGAGATCATTTTGCCTCGATCGATCCAGAGCTCCCTGACTCCGTGCTCCGACTCTGAATTCTGACTCCTGTCTTCTGAATTTTGAAGAATTTGCGCTCTCAAAAATGGGTTGCAGCCCATTGGCTTTGCGTTGAGGCTGCACGCCACCATCATGAAACGGATTCGAATTACCCTCGTGGCTCTGTCGATGTGTTCGGCCATTGCTTCCCTCGCCGGTGATGCAAAGCCAAGTGCAACCCCTGGAGACAGTGCCTCCCCTCCTGCCGCCTTTAAAGATGATAAAGACAAGATCAGTTACAGTTTGGGCGTGGATATCGGTCGGACCTTGCAAAAGTTCCAGCTCGACCTGAATGAAGCTGCACTCTCTCAAGGCATCGCGGACGTCCTGGGCAACAAACCAATGGCTATGAACGAGCAGCAGGTGCAAGAGACGCTCCAGGCATTTCAACAGAAGATGATGCAAAAACAGCAGGAAGCGATGGTCAAGAAGCAAGGGGAAATGAAGGCGGTCGCAGAGAAAAACAAAGCGGAGGGCAAAAAGTTTCTCGCCGACAATGCCAAGAAGCCTGACGTGAAAACGACTCCGAGCGGGCTTGAGTACAAGGTGATTAAAGCGGGTACCGGGGATAAGCCGAAGGATTCGGACACCGTTGAAACCAACTATCGGGGCACAACGATCGATGGAAAGGAATTCGACAGTTCCGCGAAGCACGGAAGCACGGCAACTTTTCCCGTCAACGGCGTCATCAAGGGCTGGTCCGAGGCGTTGAAAATGATGCCGGTGGGTTCGAAATGGGAACTCTACGTTCCTTCTGAGCTCGCCTATGGAGATGAAGGCGCCGGGGAGGATATCGCTCCGGGTTCCACCTTGGTGTTTGATGTGGAGCTCCTGAGCATTAAGAAAAGCGCGGCAAATAATCCTCCCGGTCCGAACGCCGAACCCGAAAATAGCGCGGAAAAGAAACCGGCAGGATCGTAAGTTAACTTTCTCAAGAGGCCGATTTCCGCACGTTGTTGAACGCATTTGGACGGAGATCGGCCTGCCCCAAAGTAGCGCTCAGTTCTTGCGATTCCGGATATGTAATTCCCGGAGTTGCTTTTCCGGAACTTTGCTGGGGGCATCCATCATCAGATCGAGGCCGCGGCTGTTTTTTGGGAATGCAATAACGTCTCTAATGTTCGGCGTTCCCGTGATCAACATCACCAAACGGTCGACCCCGAGCGCGATCCCGCCGTGTGGCGGAGCGCCAAAAGTGAAGGCTTTCAGCAAATGGCCAAACAGTTGTTGCTGTTGTTCGGCCGGGATGCCGAGCACCTCAAACATTTTGGCCTGCAGATCTTGTTCGTGTATCCGGATGCTGCCGCCGCCGATTTCGACCCCATTCAGCACCACATCGTACGCTTCTGCACGCACCTTTCCGTAGTCGCCATTCTCCAAGAGCGGGAGATCTTCCCCCTTGGGCCGCGTGAACGGATGATGCATCGCGCTCCACTTGTTTTCCGCAGGATCAAAACCCATCAGTGGAAAGTCGAAGACCCAAAGGAATTTCAGCTCGTTTGGATCCTTGATCAGCCCCTGCATCTCCGCCACCTTCAATCGTATTCGACCGAGAACAAGGCAAACAATCTCCCAACGGTCCGCTCCGAAAAGGAGCAGATCTCCCTCCTCAACCCCGAGCCTTTGTTTCAAGCCCGCCTTTTCATGGTCAGCGAAGAACTTGACAATGGGTGATTTCCATTCGCCATCCTCCACTTTGATGAACGCAAGTCCTTTTGCGCCCGATTCTTTGGCGAGACTGGTTAGATCCTCGATCTGACCGGCCGTAATCCTGGCAAACCCTTTTGCGTTGAGACATTTCACGGCACCGCCACTGTCCAGTGCGCCGCGGAATACTTTAAATTCAGATCGCGCAAAGAGGTCTCTCAAGTCCACGAATTCCATCCCGAACCGCAGATCTGGTTTGTCGATACCAAATCGATCCATCGCTTCGCGATAGGTCAAGCGCAGGAATGGCGTTTGAAGGTCAACGCCTCTCGTTGCGCGGAAAACCTCCACCAAAAGACCTTCAACCAGTCGAACGATATCTTCTCGCTCGATGAAGGAGGCTTCCAGGTCGATCTGAGTCAGTTCGGTGATTCTGTCAGCGCGCGGATCTTCGTCGCGAAAACATTTTGCGATCTGAAAATATTTCTCGATCCCCCCCACCATCAGCAGTTGCTTATATTGCTGGGGTGATTGGGAGAGCGCATAGTAATGATGCGGAATCAGCCGGCTTGGAACTAAAAATTCACGGGCCCCCTCCGGAGTGCTTTTTGAGAGAACAGGAGTTTCGATCTCAAGATAGCCATTTCGGTCCAGATACTCTCGGGTGACCTTTGCGACCTGGTGGCGGACTTTCAGATTTCGCATGAGCGCGGGTCTGCGCAGATCAAGATACCGGTGAGTAAGCCGGAGATCTTCGTTGCCGACTTCTGAATCAATTGGGAAAGGGAGAATTTCGGATCGGTTCAGGATAGCTAACCAGGAAGCCACCACCTCGATATCGCCGGTAGACAGCTTCGGATTTCGAGTTCCATCGACCCTGTGAACAACCTTTCCGGTGACTTGGATCACGTCTTCATTTCTAAGGGTATGCGCGGTCGCAGCGACCTCAGGGCATTCTTCGGGCCGAAAAACAATCTGGGTCCGACCTTCCCGATCTCTCAGGTCAACGAAAATTACGCCCCCATGGTCACGTGTGGAATCAACCCAGCCGGCTAAAGTGACTTCTTGCCCGACGTCGGAGGACCTGAGCTGGTTGCAATGATGACTGCGATACATAGTCCAAGGCTAAAAAAACTCAGTTTTCTCCCAAAACAGCGGGAAGGTCCTCTTTTGACAGGATTTGTTCGGTTCGTTCCGCCAGCAGCTTAACTCGCACCTGAGGCCATTCCTGGCCGATGACAACTGCATATTTGGCGCCGGCGCTTTCTGCCTGCTGAAATTGGCGCGCCACCTTGGCCGGGTTTAGAGAATAGTCAACGATCACTCCTGAGCGCCGCAGAGTTTGTGCCAGTCCCAGCGCTTCGGGCCGCCGCGTTTCGTCTGCGACGACAATGAACGCCCCGCGGGGGGTGCGAAGGGCATGCTCGATCCGTTCCCGCGTGTGATCGAGTTCTTGCAGCAGATTGGTGAAAGTTACATCTCCGATGGCAAAACCAGCAGCGGGCAGGTCCGTCTGGCCATCGCTGATGGTCGAAATCAGGTTATCATACCGGCCGCCGCCGGCTAGGGATCGGTTTTCCTTTGCTCGATCAAAAATTTCGAAAACAAAGCCGGTGTAGTACTCGAGACCGCGCACAATCGTCAAGTCTAGCTCGACGAACGTTTCTAAGCCGCGCCACTGAAGTTCCTGGAACAACGCGTTAAAACCTGGCACCGATTCAGGGGGCGTTCTGAGAAATTCCCGGACAGAGGCGAGATCGAGCTGAAAAGATCGGAGCTTGTCTGCGGTGACTTCCTCCTTCTCACGCTCGAGTTTGTCGATAATGGAAAGAAATTCAGACAACCGATCGATGGGCTGTTGATGCTTGACCAGAAATTCTGCCCAGAGATTACGGTTATTGACCCGCACAAAGAAATCGCTCTCGGTCAAGCCAAACACTCGATGCAAGGCAACGGCCAGGCCGATCAGTTCCGCGTCGACGGCAGGAGAATCATCCCCGATGATGTCACAATTGATTTGATAGAACTCCCGGAGCCTGCCTTTCTGCGGTTTTTCAAATCGGAAAAAAGGAGAAATGCTGAACCATTTGATTGGCTTGCGATATTCCCGCGACCGCGCGGCAAGGAGGCGGGCCAAAGTTGGGGTCATTTCGGGCCTCAGGCAGACGTCTCGATTCCCCTGATCAACAAAACGGAATAACTGCGTTTTCAGCTCTTCCCCACTCTTTTTTTTGTAAAGTTCGGTCGTTTCCAGCGCGGGGCCGTCGTACTCCAGGAACCCGAATGATCTTGCTACACGGCGCCAGTTCTCAAAAACGTAATTCCGGAAGGCGAATTCCTCCGGATAAAAGTCACGGAAACCCGGTAGCCGTTGCATATAGGAAGAGTCGAAAGGATGCATTCAACCCGCCGAAAAGCAAACGTTTCGCACCGATGCTGTCTCCGGGCTGTTCGAATCGGCGGCAGTCCTCTGAAACTCTCATTGGCACTGCGTCGATTTTAGTGCCATGTTGCCGGCCCGATGAATCCTCCTTTGCTGAAGCTCGTCATTTTGGCAGAACGGCTTGCGGTGTGTCGACTGAGTACCGATGCTCAAATTCCAGACTGGGCCACTGGCGAATCTTTTCTCTCGATCAGCCGCACCAGGGATGAACTTTCAGTCATCTGTGAGGAGCACTTTGTTCCAGCTGGAATCCAGGCGAGCCGAGGTTGGCGAGGATTAAAGATCGTCGGGCCGCTGGATCTGGATCTCGTCGGAAGTCTGGTTTCAGTTGCTGTTCCGTTGGCACAGTCCAATATAGGCATTCTTCCCATAGGCACTTTCGAAACGGATTATGTGCTTGTTCGCGATCGGCAACTGGGCGACGCCATCCAGGCTCTCAGTTTTGCCGGATTCCAAGTCGTGGAGAATGGAAGCTCCCAAACCAGGTAACCGCGTGGAATCGGGTTACGATCAGATCTTTTTTTCAAAGCAAATCGCAGAAGAATCCTCTTCGAAGGGTGAGAAATTGGGGATTCGATAAAAGCCTGCTTTGCCGTAAAGGGCAATCGATTCAGGCTGCTTAACACCGGTCTCCAGCCGGATTGCGTCGTAGTCAAATTCCCGAGCTAAGCGTTCGAGCTCATTCAGGATCATCGTAGCAATTCCGAGTCCCCGTTCCCCTTTGGCGACGAACATCCGTTTAACCTCGACACAATATTGGTCGATCGGGACAAGCGCTCCACAACCTACGGCGTTTCCGTCGCGGCGAGCGACCAGGAAAACACTTCTCGGGGCCAAAACGAGCTCGGGATCGAATTTTCCCACATCGGCTGGAGGTGAATCATAACGCTTTTTTACCTCATCGACGAACGCGGAAAGCAGTCGCGATACATCAGGGGAACGGGGGTCTTCTTTGGCTATCGTAATCATCTCGGCAACTCCACTGATTTTCGCGCAAGAACCGCATGCAATGCGACGCTAAAATTTTTGCGGAGTCATTTTTATCTATAGCGCACACGACTTTGCTGTGCTTCGGCCTTGTTCTCCGGAGGTGCTTCGGTCAACATCGCCCTATGCTTGGACTCTCAAAACGAACAAAAATTGTGGCGACGATAGGGCCCGCGAGCGACAGCGAAGAGGCACTCCGGCGTTTGATTGATTCAGGGATGGACGTGGCTCGATTGAACTTTTCTCATCGCGCCGCAGAGGCGGCCAAGCCTCTGGTGGAGCGGATTCGCAAGGTAGCCGATGAGATGGGTGTCTTCGTGGGGATTCTTGGAGATTTGCGTGGTCCCAGAATTCGCGTCGGTGAAATGGAGAACGGCAGCATAGAGCTGGAACGGGGAAAGAAGATTATCTTGACCTCAGAGAACACGGTGGGAACGTCGGCGAAAATTGCCGTCAGTTTCAAGGGCCTCCACCGGGATGTGGCACTTGGTTCAGTCGTGCTGCTGGACGACGGTAACCTGGAACTTCAAGTGCTTGAAATCAAGGCCACAGGTGAAGTGGTTTGCGACATTCTTCGTGGCGGTGAGTTGAAAAGCAATAAAGGCGTCAATCTCAAGAACCGGCTGGTTTCGTTACCGTCGCTCACGACCAAAGACTACCAGGATCTTGATTTTGCAGTTTCGGAGGAGCTGGACTTTCTGGCGCTCTCTTTTGTGCAATCATCCTCGGATGTCCGCTTTCTCAACCAGGCGCTCGCCGAGCGCGGCGCCTCGATTCCAGTAATCGCAAAAATCGAGCGCAAGAACGCGCTCGACGATATTGAGAATATTGTTCGGGAATGTCACGGCGTGATGGTTGCCCGGGGAGATCTGGCGCTGGAAATGAGTTTTGAAGATGTGCCGATAGCGCAAAAGCGGATCATCAGGGTTTGTCGCGACGAGGGAGTGCCGGTGATCACGGCAACGCAGATGCTGGAATCGATGATTAATTTTCATAAGCCGACCCGAGCGGAAGCCGCCGACGTGGCCAATGCGATTCTGGACGGCACTGACGCTGTCATGCTTTCTGCGGAATCAGCTGTCGGCCGATTCCCGGTCGAGGCGGTGGCCACGATGGCAACGATCGCCGCCCGAGCAGAGGAAGCATGGATCACAGGAGAACTGCCAATTCCGCCCTCCATTCCGGACCGGGCAGATTTGGAAGCGGCGGTGGGACACGCCGCACATGCGATCGCAAACTCGGTCACGGCCAAAGCGATCATCGCTGCGACCGCCTCCGGAGCAACTCCTCGGCGCGTTTCGTGCCATCGGCCGAAAATGCCAATCCTTGCGCTCTGTTCAACAAAGGAGGTGTGTCGCAGACTTTCATTGTGCTGGGGAGTGCTGCCGATGCTCTATGAACCTGTCGCAGGGACAGCCCATCTGGTGCGATTAAGCGTCGATGCGGCGACGAAGGTACTGGATGCTAAGCCGGAGGATGTCCTGACCATCGTGGCGGGCACGCCTTATAATATGCCGGGCAAGACCAACCTGATTAAGGTCGAAAAAATTGCCGACGCACTGAAAGCCGAGCAGAGCGTGGAGTGATTGGGGCGTATGGGGGCTATTCCCAAGTCGTCCTCGTCCTCGTTATCGATTTTGGGCTGGGGGTAAAAGGGAACGACGAGGTGAGGACGATTTGGGAACGCGGTTTGGAGGGCCGTGCTATAACTGCTGCACGGAGTACCCGTTGCGCCTGAGTTGCGCTACAACGCCATCGTCCCCGACAAGGTGCCCAGCTCCAACGATGATCAGATAGTTGCCGTCTCCGTGGGCAAACCGTTCGATTTCCGGTATCCATTTGGTATTTCGCTTGGAGAACAAAGCATCGTGGGTTGCCGGGTCGGCTTGCTTATCCTGATTTAAAAGCCGGTCGAGGGATCGTACGTCCCCGTCTCTCCAGGCGTTAACCAGTTGCTGAATGGTCTCGGCGTAGCTGGGTAACCCCGAGAGCGTACTCAGCAGATATTCTTCATTTTGTTTGTCATCAAATCGGTCAAAGATTTCCGCTTGATCACGAAGCGATTCGAGCCCGAGCACCGGTTTGCCGACCGCCTTCGCTTTTCGGTAAAAATAGAGATCGATCCCGAGCTGATCGCTGAATCCCGCCATCTCGAGAGTGCGCGAACCGAGTGCCTCGGCAAGAAACCAGGGTCTTAAGCGAGCGACCTTCTTCAGTGACAAACCATAAAGAGGAAGCAAACTGTTTAATAGTTCGATCGTCTGAGGCGAAAGCTTTTTGAAAAGAGATTCCCCCGGCGGGTAGAAGGCAGTTCGACTGAATTCCTTCTTGAAGGTTTGCTGTGTGAAACGGTTAAGATTGATTTCAAACACGACCTTTTTGGCGTCATCGAACGCGCGGTCAAGGGCCGGTTTCAATGGATAGGCCTGCTTTGACAAGACGTGGATAGATCCGAGCAGATAAACCCTGTTGTGTTCTCCCTGTACTTCCCAAAGGGTAGCCTTTGATTCGCCAATCCGGCGCGTGGATGCGCAAGACTCCAAGAGGAGCAAGGCGCAGAGAAGAAAAAGGAGGCGCCTAATTGCGCTTCCGATAGCCGGCTGACCTCCGCCGAGATACATGGCATCGCCGGAAAACGCACCAGTGCATGGTCTCATAAATGGGAGGCATAGCGCCGTCGGCGATTTGGCCGATTTTCAAGGCGCGTTCGACGAGCATCCAAACCGTCTTAAAGTCAACGGTATGCCCCCCACTTATGAGACGATGCCCTAAAGCCCTTTCTCGACATCCGGCTGAGGTTTCGGGCCGCTTATTTTGGCCGGCTGACCGTCAGAGACCGTAAGGTTTTTGCCAACCATTCCCATTACTCCATCAAACGCTTCCTCGGAAATACCGTGCGAAACCTTGACGCGAAACCGGTGCCACAAATACTCCTCCATCGGCATCCATTTGCCGTTGAAGTTAACTTTTTGGGTCCAGGCACAAATCGTGATGATGCTTTGCAGTTGCCGAATCCTCAAAACTAACACGCCCGCATAGATAACCACGGTTGCACTAAGGAACAGCAGACCGGTCGAGACGACATCGCTGGTGTCGAGTTTGCTTTCATTCGCACGTTTGCGGCTCGTAAGCATTTCATCCTCGGCTACCTGGATCTCCCCGATGGCCGATCGTATCTGATCGATAATAGACGTCTTTCCATCTCCGTGGGCAAGCTTAAGCGCTTTGTCATCCTGTCCGTTTTCTTTGAGCGAGGTCACGTCGCGGTATTGAGCCAATTTTGCTTCCACGAGCTTTTGAAGTTGCTGCCATTGTTCTACTTGAGCAGGCCGGTCCTTGTTAAGAGAAGCAAGGCGGACGGAGATGTCGTCATAGGAGAATTGATGAGCCCTCAGATAGGCTTCATCGCCGGTCAGGAGAAAACCGGTCTCTCCGGCTTGCAACTCATCCAAATCATCGCGCAATCCATTGAGCCATTCCCGTTCTTCGTAGCTCCGCTTTAGAAGGTTCATCGCTTCCCGACGACCTGTATAGATCCGGTTCGAGACGACAAATAAGATGCTACCGACCAAGAGCGGCCCGATAATCAGAAGGATTTTGAGATTCCTCTGATTGCGCTTGAGAAAATGGCCGTCCATGAAGTTTTTAATTGCGCCGCCGGGAACATACGAGAGCGGCGCTTTGAAAGAGTGTGGTGATGCCTCCGGCGAAGATCGAGTTCGGGGAAATTAGCTTCCCCAGCTACTGATGGGTTACATGGTAAGTTTAAGAATGAATGACTGGAGGCAACAAAGAAGCCATCTTTCGCGTATCGGCCCTCAAACAATCAGTCTAACTCTTCCCGGTAATTGTTGCGCTAACTGGCATTCTGGTCCAACAAAAAGCAGATGCGACTCCGTTATTTAACTCTCTCCCGGACAGGTCAGACACCTTCCTCGGACTCGCGAAGTTTACGAAAAACGGGTGTTTTGGTGTGGGCAGGGATTCTGGGCTTCCTGATCATGCTCTCTGCCTGGTATTACTACGTCGGAACTAGAAAAATTCCTGCCGCTGGAGGGTTCTATTTTTTCTCGAAGGTTGTTCTTTCCGTGCCCCGATTCGCGCAAAACGACTCAAGGTGGGCAGAGGATGAATTGGGGCCGGCGCCCTCCACGATGGGAGAGGAAGGATGTGCCGTCAGTTCTGCGGCCATGGTCTTGGCCTTTTACGGGCAGGACATCGATCCTGGTCGGTTAAATGCCTTTCTTTCTGATCATGGCGGTTACACGCCGCAGGGTTGGCTGTATTGGGAGAAGGCGGCCGATTTTCATCCAGGTCTCGTGCGACACGCCTATGAGGATTTGCCCTCTTACTTTCTAATCGATTGGAATCTGATGCGTGGTAACCCGGTCATCATTCGCATCCGTCTGCCGAATGGGGTGACGCATTTCGTCGTCATCGTTGGTAAGACCGGTTTCGAATACCTGATTCAGGACCCGGCCTCAGGCGGAGTGAAAGGAGTTTATCCGTTACGCGAGCTCGCTCCCGAAATTGAGGCATTAAGATTTTACGAAAGGATAACCTCGTGAAATTCCCTTGGCTCCGTCGGAAAGGAGTGGTTCCGGGGCAGTGGCCGGTCGTTGAACTTGCGCGGCTGCACGCGGAGATTTAGTTCCGTCGCTAATCCCCTGCTGATTGCCCGGAGATGACAAATCGAAATAAGACGCTACTTTGCGAGCCGTGTACATATCGCTCCTTAAATCGAGGATTCATCGAGCCGCCGTCACCGGAACGGACCTGAATTGCGAGGGAAGTTTAAGCATTTCTGCGGACCTTGCCGAACTGGTTGAACTCGAAGAGTACGAGCGAATCCTGGTCGGAAACATCATGACCGGCGAAATATTTGAGACTTACGTTCTTTACGCGGTTCGTGGACAGGGAATGGTCACGCTGAACGGAGTCGCCGCACATCGCGGCAAACCAGGAGATATCTTGACCATCCTGAGCTTTGGTTCGTTCGATCCAGCAGAAGTTGGAACGCATCGCCCGAAAATCATTGTTCTGAACGAGAAAAATGAGCTGTCCGTCAAAAGTGATCGGATTTAATCTCTCCGTCCTCGAAATAGCAGGTCTACCTGCTATCACGGACACAGGATGCCAGAGCACAATGTTATCGTTTAAGGAATAATGCGGCAAACGCTCCGTCCAAATGGTCGTGTATCGGCATCGATGATCTGGCCTCCGAGAAACGCAGCTCAGGAACTTCTCTGTCGATATAGTCGACCACTCTCTCGTTTTCCTCTGGTTCTATGCTGCAGGTACTATAGACGAGGCGGCCGCCTGATTTCAGGAGCTGAATGGTTGCCTTCACGAGCCGGCCCTGAATATGCTGCATCCGCGGGAAATCCTGTGGAGTCAGTCGCCACCTTACATCGGTGCGTCTTCGAATGACGCCGGTATTCGTGCAAGGAACGTCAACGAGGATGGCGTCAAAGGTGTCGGGCTTAAAGGGCGAGGAGGCGCGTTCGAGCCAATCGAGCAGGACAGTTTTGGTATTGCTGACACCAAGCCGGAGCAAATTTTGTTCGAGCCTGGCGAGTCGGAGCTTATCGTAATCGCAGGCCACGAGGCTCCCTTGATTTTCCATTTTTTGCGCCAGGTAACCCGCCTTGCCGCCAGGCGCAGCGCAGGCATCGAGAACTGTTTCCCCGGGTTTTGGATCCAGCAAGTCGCAGGCGAGCAGGGTGCTGGGGTCCTGGACATAGGCGACTCCGGAGGAAATCCAGGAGAGCGGCAAACGATCGACTTGCAGGCAATCCTGATGAACATCAACAACTTTCGCTCCTGGGAAACTTTCGATCAGCTCTCCAAGCGTTACTCGCAGCCGATTGGCTCGGACGTAAATCTTGGCAGGTTCATTGTTCCAGGCGCAAAGTTCTTCGGCGAGTTTGCCTCCATGTCGAGATTCCCATTTCTGCCAGAGAAATTCCGGATGCGAATAGCGGATGTGGGCCGGCGCATCCTGTAGTTCTCGAAGGATATGGTCTTTCTCGGAGATCGCCCTCCGCAAAACAGCGTTTACCAAGGTTCGGGCGGCGCCCGCGATATTGACCGTCTCATAAACTGCCGCATGATCCGGAATCCGCATTTTGTAAAGCTGATACACTCCCAAGCGCAGGACTTGGCGAGTCGGCATATCTAGACCGGAGGACCGGAATCGTTGGATTATAAAATCGAGATAAGATCGGTTTCGAATAACGCCATAGAAGGTCTCGGCAACAAAGGACCTGTTGACGTTAGTCAACCCAGATCGCTGCAGCGTCTGGTGAAGAACCTCGTCGGCAAACTCTCTACCGCTCTCCCAACGCTGAAGCGCCTGTAAACAACAAAGGCGCGGATTTTTGCCTTCCATAGTACCTCTCCAGCGTCCCGCGGGACCGCAACACTGGAGGTGAAAAACTGCGGGCCAGACTACAAAAATCCCACAGTTCGGAGGGAAGTTCTACTGAAATCGCGCCCCTGATCGCGTGGACCAGTTCGAGCTCTGGCGCGTTGTCCCGTGGTGTCAACGTACGCCCGAACGGCCAATCCCAAAATAACGGAAGCCTAGTTCAGTCATGGTGCTGGGGTCGAACAGATTACGCCCATCGAAGATGATGGGCGTATGCATGCTCTTGCGCACCTGGACAAAATCGACGTTTTTGAATTCGTCCCATTCAGTCGCCAGAACGAGCGCCTCGGCATTTTCGGTTGCGGCGATGGCAGATTTGGCCAGGGTCGCGCCCACGCACATCTTCAATTCCGCGGATTTCTCCATTCCTTTTGGATCGTAGACCTGAACGACAGCGCCTTCCTGCAACAGATTGTTGATCAGGCTGATCGCGACAGAATTGCGCACGTCGTCGGTGTCCGGCTTGAAGGTGAGCCCCCACACGGCGATGCGCTTATCCTTCAGCACCCAGAGGGTATCTCTGATCTTTTTCAGAAACCGCTCCAGCTGCGCTCCGTTGATTCGCTCCACTTCTTGCAGAAGGGTAAATGGGACGCGCAACTGTTCGCTGATGGCGATGAAAGCTGCCACATCCTTTGGGAAACAGGACCCGCCGTAACCAAGCCCGGCATTCAAAAAACTTCGGCCGATGCGCTTATCGGCGCCGATTCCGTCTGCGACGCGCTCGACATCCGCATCGCTCGCCTCGCAAATTGCTGAGATCGCGTTGATGTAAGAGATCTTCAACGCCAGAAAGGAGTTTGCTGCGTGCTTGATCAACTCGGCGCTGTTGATATCCGTCACCATGATTGGCGCCATAAACGGTTCATAAACCTTCTTCATCAGGGCAAGAGCCCGGTCGCTGTTCGAACCGATCACGATGCGATCCGGATTCATCAGGTCAGCCACAGCGCAGCCTTCCCGAAGAAATTCAGGGTTGCTGACGACATCGAATTCGACTCGCGCCTTGTTGTATCGCCGGATTGTTTCAGCGACTTTTTCGCCTGTTTTGACGGGTACGGTGCTCTTGTCGACGATCACCCGGTACTCCTTCAGCACTTCCGCGATCTCGCGCGCAACCTTCTCAATATAGGTGAGATCCACGCTCCCATCAGGTTGAGGAGGGGTCGGAACCGCGATAAAAACGATTTGAGAATGATCCACCCCATCGGCGGTGCTGTTCGTGAATCTCAATCGGTGAGCCGACACGTTGCGATAAACGACCTCTTCCAAGCCGGGTTCGTAAATTGGGATGTGCCCGCTCTGGAGGCCGTCGACCTTCTTCTGGTCGTTGTCGACACAGACGACACTGTGTCCTACATCCGCGAAGCAGGCGCCAGTCACTAGACCGACATATCCGGACCCGATAATAGCGATTTCCATAGTGCGCTTTTAAGAAACGAGCCATTCACATATCCCGCTTCGGCGTTTTGTCCAGCAGAAGGTTTTCCGGTTCGAAGGTCGTCGGTTGGGTTTCCTGGCTGGGTCAAGAGGGGGAATGCTACTTCATTCGCCGAGTGCTTTGCCCACATCCAGGTTAACGGGCAACCCGAACCGGGGTAGGTCCTTGAGAGTGAAGGTGAGAACGACCCCTACCTGGGTTTTGCCTGAACCGTTATTCGTGATATTCAGGCCAAGCGAGCTGACCCAACTGCTCAGGTCTCGGTGGATCGCATATGTCTGTTGGTTGATCAGGCCCGTCTTGAATTGGTAATCCTCGTAAAGGCTGAATCCCCAGTTGTCGTTCAACCGCAAATACGTGTAGAAGGAGAGCTCGCTGGTATCCTGATAGTAGGGGTTGCTTTGCAAATATTGATGTCCTACCCGGAATTCGATATTCGGATTGACCATCCAATCGAAAGAGGTAGTCACGGCCCAGAAGCCCGAATCCAAGAGAGGTGCTTGCGAGTCCACGGAAAGGTAGGCCCAGGAGACGGGTTGAAACCGGACCCTGTTGAAGACGTTCGAAAATAGCTCTCGTGGTGGCGGGAGAGGATTTGTGCGGGAAACGCTGGTACTGGCCGGCGCAACAGTTTGGGCAAGCGGGTTATCAAAATTGATGTCAAAATAGCTGTTAACGTCCAGCCAATTGATGGTTGAGCCGTCGCGACGAGTCTGGAGCCGGTTCAACATGCCGAGGCGCAAGATCGTCCAACGATCGAGAGAATCGATGGAGTTGAATTGGGGGAAGGTGATCGCCGGCAGTGCAGTACTCGGAATGTATTGATCAATCGGGAGAATTGAAGAGGGATAAACGTTCGGCTGAACCCATGAAAAGTCGGCGTAAGGCTCGAGGATATGGCGCAACCCCTCGAGTCCAAGTGATTTTTCCTGTACGCCTTCGAAAACTCGCGAGAGCTTGAAGGAAGCCTCTACGTCGGCATTGAAAGCAAACCTGAACTGTGCGCCTTGTCTTATTAGAATACCTTCGGGGAGTGGATTGGTGACATCCGATTCTATGAAGGTTCCGGTAGTGCTGTAGTAGGTGCCACGGATACCAGCGCTTGGAACCAGCGATAACCATCCGAAGTAAGTACGAGGGAAAATGAGTTGATGAAAGGAATCCAGGCGGAAAAACTGGTAATCAGGGTTGAGCGCTCCACTCTGCAAGTCGATGGAGGCATTGCCCGTTGTCCCGGCGAAGGCACGGTGCAGATCGGCCGCGCTGGTTGTTGCCTCGTAGAAAATCGGCCCGTTAAACAGCGGGGTTCGCGCGACTTGCCAGCTGACGTCAGGTAACCTTTCGGCCGTTTCCTGGAAGTTGTCTACCTGAGGACGAACCAGCGCGCCCAAAGTGTATGCCTCGCCGCGTTTCTGCAGTTCGGTATAGGTGTCAGGCTGCGGATCGTAGGCGAAGATATTGGGGTAGAAATCCTGCAGGAAATATTGGTCGCTCAATTTATTGAAATTACCGATCGCCGAAATGTCGTCTGTGAGTTGGGTCCTTGTTTGATACTGGAGCCAGTACCGTCCGGAATCAATTGGGGCACGGCCAAGCGCGGTTTCATTGATGTTGGGCGATTGGTCGAACATGCCATACATCCGCAGGCGCCCGTAGCTTTCGTTGTTGGCACCCAGGTGGGAGCGAACGTCCAGGCCGAGCGCCGGTCCGCGGGAACTTCGCAAATCGAGGTGCAGCGTCCCGCTCACGTTGGTGGCAATCGGAAATGTGATCGAAGTGAACAGATACTCACCCCATAACGAGGTGTAGCCCGGAGCAAGGTCGTAACTGAACTGTTGATTTAAGGACTGGTAAATGTAAGGAAACCAGAAAACCGGCGTTCGACCCACAAAAAGGGTCACATTCGAGAGGATAATTCGATCGTTGGAATAGATGCGAATGGTCCTGGCCCGGAGCTCGTAGTCTGGCTTGCTTGAATCGCTGGTCGTGATGTAGCCGTTGAGGATCGTGTATTGGTTTTCCTGGAAGGAAAGGACCGTGTCGCCCTTGATCTGAAATGGCTGTTTAAGGCCGCCGAAGTCGCTCATTTTGAGCGCCTTGGTTTGCAGGTTGTAAATGGCGCGATCCGCCACGAAGGCGTACCTGTCCTGGTACAATCGCACATTGCCCCGCAAGACGATCTCGTGCGTCTCGGGATCGTATTCTGCATAATCGCAGTAGATGGTGACCTCCCCGTAACGAATCACGACATTCCCTTCTGCCACCGCAATTCCTCCCTCAAATCGGGTTTGTTCGGAGTTGATTTCAACAGGGACTTGGCCGGTTTGACGTGCGTTTTGAAGCGGTAGCAAGGGATTAAATTCCGGGGCCTTATTCGACGGCGGAGAAGGAGAGGGCACGGCGGGAGGAGTCGTGCCTTGAGCAAACAGATCCGTCGGCAGCAAAACCAAAAAAAGCAAACCTAGGATTTTGAGCCTCATGAGCAATAGCGGACCGAAAAAGCCAAACAGAAGCCAACATCTGCCCTCTGGAAAAGCAAGGAAAAACCCCCCCTGTGGCGGCACGATTCGCGAGTCGCAAAGCCGGAGGCTTCGGTTACAAAAGCTTCGCCCTCGCTCCCCACCGGATCATCGGACAAACTCCGCGTTTCGAGGTCCCGATGAAATCCCAAAATAACGAAACCTCCTTTGACCAGGACCGTTGCCTGGATTGCGCCTGAGCCTGGCTCGTGTTCAGTCCGCTGCCATAATAGAGAGTAAACGCTTCTTTCACTTCCTTTCGAAGTTCTGGACCGTATCCGGCCCGGCGCAGACCGGTCGTGTTGATGGCTACGATACCGTTCTTTTCAGCAGCGATCGTGAAGGGAGGCACATCCTTGCCGACACCAGAAATTCCTTGCAGGAGCGCGACGGCGCCGATGCGCGTAAATTGATGGACCACACTCCCGCCCCCAATAAAGACGCGGTCGTGGATATCGGCATACCCGCCTAGGAGAACGTTGTTTGCCAGGATGACGCGATCCCCAATTCGCACGTTATGTCCCAGATGTGCTCCAACCATCAACAGGTTATTTGAGCCGATTTGCGTGTTTGTGCTCTCTTTGGTACCCCGATGGATCGTGCAGTGTTCCCGAAGGACATTGTTGTCGCCCATCTCCACCCCGGAGTTCACCTTCGGATCAAAACTGAGATCCTGAGGGTACGAACCGACGACGCTACCATATCCGATCTGGTTGTTTCGGCCAATTACCACCAGGCCTGTGATTACCGCATGGCCTTGAATCGTGGTGCCTGCAGAAACCCGAACAGGGCCTTCGATCAGCACATAGGGGCCAACCCCAACATCGGAATCAATCTCCGCTTTGGGGTCAATGATCGCCGTGGGGTGAATCATCCCGGTCTTTTAGCACGAAAAGCAGGGTGCTTGTCGATCCAGGAAGCAACAGGTCGCCGGCTCAGGGGGCGCAATCCCGCCAGGCGGCAGACGGGCTTTTATCCTCCCTCTTTCAGCCTTCGACTGCGGCCAGCTCGCCGGTCGGCAGATCGCGGCCCCGACTTTTCGGGATCAGAAAGATCAGCCCGCCGGCCACGCCGAGCATCACCAGGTTGATAGCGGAGGAAACAACAAAGCCGTGAGCGTAATCGGCAGGCGTGGCTCCATTTTTGGGGATCCCGCCGAAGACAACAGCACCAATCAGCGCTATGCCGATCGAGTTCGCCAACTGAGGCATGGTGGAGGTGACGCCGGAAGCGGCGCCCGCGTCCTGGTGGGGGATGCCGCTCAGCACTGTGTTGTAGAGGGGAGATGTAACCAGTCCTCGCCCGATCCCATAAATGAAACAGGCCAGAACAAAGCCGGGTGT
>JAFAKL010000499.1 GCA_019235445.1 Verrucomicrobiota bacterium
CAGGTTGACATGTCTTTTAGTACGTCACTTGGACCCGGGTCCCCACCCTGACATGGGTGTAAACCTGAGGAGCGATCTCGGCCGGCATCCGAATACATCCATGAGAAGCTGGATACCCGGGCAATATCCCGATGTGCATCCCAACCCCTTCCGGGGTCAGCCGCATGAAATAAAACATAGGCGCCCCTTCATAATGGGTGCCGCTCGGCGCCGAATCGATTCGCGCGCTTACTCCGGCCCGAACCACGCGCCCCCTGGAATCGACGAAATTGCCGTAAATATTTGACCGGTGATTGGGATCTTTCTCGAGGATCGTGAAGTTCCCGGTCGGAGTGAAGCCTGCCTTTTTGCCAGATGAAATGGGGGTGTCAATGGCCAGGATAGTTCCGGCGTACAAGTAAGCCCGTTGCCTGGACAATGAAACCAGGACAATGGCATTTTCGGGAGTCGTTTGCAGCAAAACATTTCTATTGACCACGGGAGGCGCCTGTTTCGTGATCAATTGCTGTGGCAAGGCCATTTTTGGGTAGTGATCCTGCGCCCAACCGGTGACGGCTGCTAACCACACAAAACCGACAACAGCCATCCTGGCCCTCTGCAACTGTCGCGATAAATGGTTCATCTGCCGCAATGACTGGGCTACGCATACAGAATTTGTTCCTTTCAGATCAATCAAATAAGCAGCTGAAAATCGCTGGCGTACAGGCTGTTCTCCGGTTAATCCTGCTCAGGATGGTTCACCTGATCGATGCACTCCACCTCGGTAAACCTGACGTAATTTGTATTGCGCTGGTTGAATGCGGACCCAATGAATTGCTCCTTGTCGACAGCGGCCCGGAGTCAGTCTTCGGCTCCGTCGTGGAAGGTGTCAGGAGCCTTGGATTCGAGCCCGGTCACGTCCGCCATCTCCTGGCTTCTCATGTTCACCTCGACCACACAGGCGGCGCCTGGCGGTGGGCCAAAGAATTCGGCACAACCATTTATGCTCATCCCAAAGGCGCACCTCACCTCGTTGATCCTTCGAAGTTAGTCGAAAGCGCGAAGAGGATCTATGGAGACAAAATGGGCTTCTTGTGGGGAGCCGTCGGGAGCATTCCCGAAGGTCATGTGATCGCCGTTGAGGACGGGGCCGAGCTGCAAATAAGTTCCAAGCGGTTCCAAGTGCTTTGCACCCCAGGCCACGCGCAACATCACAACTCTTATTGGCTGGAATCTGAACGGACCGTGTTTGCGGGAGACGTCGCAGGCGTTCTCATTCGCGGGGGACCGCCGGTCCCCCCTTTTCCGCCGCCGGACATTCATCTGGAATCCTGGAAAGATTCGCTCGATAAAATTCGAAGTCTCCAACCAGCCTCGATCCACATTACACACTTCGGTAAAGTCGCTGATCCGATGCCGGCCCTCGATGCGCTTGAGAAGCGGATATTCGGTTGGGCGGATTGGATGAAGGAGCGGTTGATCGAAGGTAAGTCAGAAGCAGAGATTATTCCGGAGTTCGAGAAGTTCACCGTCCGGGAACTTCTGGGCGACAGAACACCGAGGGAGGACCTCGCAACCTACGAATACGCCGATCCCGCATCGATGAGCGTTGCCGGCTTGACACGCTATTGGCGGAAATATCATCCGGAACAGGTGCCGTAACGACTTTTCTCCGTTTTACATCTGGCTTTCGTGCGCGATTCTCATGCCTGATGGAAAAGAAATTCCACTGGGCGGCACGATTCGTCCTTCTATCGCTGATTGTTTCGCTCGCCTCTTGCCAAAGCGGAAGCGCGGGAGGGAACAGCACATCGAAGGCGGATGTCACGGATCCGAACGTTTCCTTTTCCAATCCCGCAAAGCGCAACGAAGGGCCCTAAGCACGGAAAGACTACCAGCCGAAGAGCTGCCTGAACGGCGTTTCGGTTTCACTGGGCCATGCACAGTGGTGGCAGGGCACGGGCTGGAAGAGTTCTTCCAAATGGCCGCCATTGCTGACCGCATCGATTCAATTTCCGAGGAGTCGATTGTATTTTCGAAGCACTTCACGCAAGCGTTCGTGAGGCAGGGCGTAAAAAGTGTTGTTATCAATTCCCTCCATGGTTTTTGCGGCGACCAGTGCGTTGATAATCGCTTCTTCGATTGCCTGCGGGGTCGCTGCCAGCAACGGATCCAGCGCATCATTTCTCAGGGTAGACCACTGCTGGTGCATTCCAGCCGGCACCGGCACTGCGGTCGAAAACGCTATGAACAAGTCGCCCGACGAATTAGTGCTGACGCCGCCGGTACGGGCGACTCCAAGAGCGGCACGTTTAGCAACTCGCTTCAGTTGTTGGGAGAGCAGCGGTGCGTCGGTTGCAATCACGATAAGAATTGAACCTTCCTTTTCGACCTCCTTGTGAAATTCCGGCTGCAGGTCGCTAATTTCCTTTCCAACCGGTACACCTGCTACGATAAGGTTATCGCGCCTCGCAAAATTTGCCTGTACCAACGCTGCCAGGCAAAGACGATCCTCCCCGATCGCGATGACACGGGAGGCAGTGCCGATTCCCGCTTTGAAACCAAAAGCGCGGTTCCCGGTGCCGCCACCCACGTTACCCTCCTCAACCGCTCCGCTGGTGGCCCGATCCATGGCGTTAAACACGTCCTCCTTTTTCACATGGAACCCATCAATGTCGTTGAGTTCACCGTCCCACGTCTCAGCGACAACTGGCAGGCTGAAGTTCTGCGTATCCGGAAATTTTCTTGTGCCCCATTCCACCACTGCATCCCGGGTGATCCCCACGCTGAGGGTGTTGGTCAGCAGTACCGGCCCTTCCAGGAAACCGGATTCCTCTACCCAGGCCGCGCCGGTCATTTCTCCGTTCCCATTAAAGGCGTACACAGCGGCAGGCACCGGAGTATTGCTATTCTCCTTTCCAAGCGGGAAAATAGCTGTAACCCCCGTCCGGACCGGTCCTTGTCCTACAATCAATCTCCCCTCTCCTTCGATCAGCGTGGTTTGACCAACTTCGACCCCGCGCACATCCGTAATGGCGTTCCGGTTGCCCGGAGTGCCCTCGAATGGGACCCCTAAATCGCGCGCGCGCTTTATCCCGGTGGAGACATAAGCCGCAGCACTGAATCCATAGAAACAATAAAGAGCCACGAGCGCTGCGGACCGCATGGAGTATTTTCGCGTGTCTCGCTTCATGAGCCGAAACCAGATAGTACCAGCTCTTGAAGCAACTCCTATTTCTTTTGCGCCAGCGGATAGTTTTGGCCTCTGATGCCGAATGACCTTTGGCGTGCGCTCTCAGCGCTACCGTTTCCTTTGTTGCCTTTCCGTGGAGGACACAGCCCCGGGCGGAGCCCAGGTCACGCAAGAGCGTGCTACCTGGTTAGTGCCGCTTGAAGACAAAAAAGTGCAGCGCAGTGGTAA
>JAFAKL010000545.1 GCA_019235445.1 Verrucomicrobiota bacterium
TCGATTTTAACGGCCGGTCTCCCGATCTTCGTTCTCAATTCTTTTCTGTTCGTTTGCGTTGAAGCACTCTGTCGAATGCCTCCACCGCCCGAAAGGCCAGCTCCGCCGCGGCATTCACGTCAGCGATGCTGGGTTGCAATTGCAGGAAATATTGCCAGTCCCGATCTTCGTACACTTTAGATCCGGATTCGTCGCTCATGCCGTCGAGAATATCCCATCTACACGCCGAAGGCGCGAAAGTAAGTAAGGCGTCCCCGCCTTATCTCTGAAAACCTATGCAAGCGCGGACGACTTGCTTACAAGAAGTGCAGCGCAGTGGTACTTAAGGCGTCCCGCCTTCCCTCTAGAAACGTGCAAAGGCGGGCCTGCAGGGCTAGGAAAACCTGGGCCGCCGGTGCTTATTTCTCCTCCGACCTGCGGGAAATCCGGTCGATTAAATCACTGACGGCAAAGGCAGGTGCAGAGCACGCTTGATTTGTGCAAAGAAAAGCCGCCGCTTTGCTCATGGCAGGGTATTCGACATCAGGATTTGGTAACGCGCCTTCACGAGGGTCGAGCCATTCAATCCGTTTGTACGTCGTGGGTTGCCGAATCGCGGCCGTGAAGAGCTCCTGCGCCTTCGGATCGTCTTTTCGACCGACCACCGTGATATGGAGCGGGGAGGACGTCATCTCCTGGTCGGCGAGCAAGACGCCCGCCACGAGATATCCGCGATGATCGGTTGCTCCCGGCGCCGCAAGATAACGCATGCCCCGCTCGGCCACTTCTTTGTCTGTCGGGTTGCCGGTATAATGCCCTAACAAATTCGCCAGCCGCACCACGCCAATATTTTCGTCCAGTTGAGGATGCGATTCCAGCCTCCCGATGTTCCCGCTGGTCACGTAACCGGCGGCAGCTTCAAAATTCTGGGCGATGAACAGGACAGCAGCCGCCGCCTTCTGCAGCCAGGCGCGATCGCCCGTGCAGGCGTACAACGCCAAAAAAGCGCGGCCCATCGAAAGCGTATCACCAAGATACGGTCCCGCAGGGTCGGATGCATCGTGCCGGAAACCACCTTTTCCAAGCGCCCGATGTTCGCCAATCCAATCAGCAGCTCGAATGGCGTCGTCCAGGCATTCTCTTTCCCCTGTCGCCGAGTAAACCACCGCGAGGGCGTTTATCGCCCATCCGTTCTCTCGGGCGTAGACGTGCGTATCGATCCGCGGTATGCCCAATTTCCGGCGATCGCCGTCGCCGAGGTGAAAATAATCTCCTGCGTGCTGCCCATCGATCAGATCAGCATCCTGACTAGTGTAGAATGCACCCTCGGGCGACGTCAGAAAATTCTTCAGATACCCTCGAATCCGCTCGGCTGCCCTGAGATAAACGGCGTCATGCCAGAGCGCATAAGCGAGCGCGTAAATTCGCAGATCCTCCGCTTGCATCTGCATGATCTTTTCAAAATGCGGATGTTTCCAGTCTCCATCCGTCGAATATTGATAAACTCCGCCCCACGCCGGATCGAGGAGATTGAGCTGAGCGGCCAGCGTTTCCCGCGCCATGCGCTCAAAAATCCGATTTCCGCCGCGTTCCGTCTCGGCCAGGCAATACTCCAAGGTATCCCAGTCGAGAAATTTCTGAGCCGTACCCCACCCTTGATTCTCGGCATCATAACTGTCGATCAGGATCTGGCGGAGGTCGTTTTTTCTGGATGCTTCAAGCGCGGTTTCTCCGCCCTGAACGATTGGCGTCTCTGGAACCACGGAGGGGCCCGGCGAAGGGTCATCGATGATCGCTTGCAACATGGAGGCCATTTGGTCGGGCGGCAGGTAACCTCGGCGTTTGACGATTTCGGTTCCGTCGCTGTTAAACACGATGGTTGCAGGCCAACCGTAATCTTCGTAGCGGTTCGAGAGATCAGGCCGCGCATCTGCATCGACTCGAATCGCGATATAGCGCTTGCCCACCAGCTTTATCACCGATGGATCCCGATAGGTAACCTCCTCCATGACATGACACCAGTGGCACCAGACGGTTCCAAGATCGAGCAAGACGAACCGGCCTTCGCTCTTAGCCTGGACAAAGACTGAGTCAGACCACGGCTGCCAGGAAATACTCCTCTCCTCAGCCAAGGCTTTGGTGAAAAGCACTAGCACCAAGGCGAGTAAAGCCGAGAAACGGCGACTCACGGCCTAACTCCTGTCTCTCTGTGGAGAAGGCACGGTGACAGATTTATCGAGGGGGCGAACATCTCTTTTCCAAATCGTACGCCCTAAGAGTGCATCGATCGAAAGCCAGCCGGGGCCGAAGACAAAGATGATCAAAGCGACCAGAAGATAGGGAAACGGATCCGCTTTGACGAACTTATCGGGATCACTGAAGAAGCTCGCCACGGCTTCAGAATCGGCCGTTATGTAGGCGACACACATGGAAATCACGATCATGAATGCGATCGGCCGAGAGGCCAGGCCAACAATCAAGAGCAGTCCACCAAAACACTCAAGGCAACTGACAAAATAGGCGTTTACGGCTGGCGCCGGGATACCCAGGCTTGTAAAAAATTCGATGACTTTTCCCATGTTCGATAGCTTTCCTCTGCCGGCCAGGAATAGTTGCCAGAAAAAGTAGATCCGCAGGACCAATAGCAACGGCGACTGCAAATAATTCGCGACGGTTACTAGCAGTCCGTAGCCCCGTCGTACGAGAAGTACAAATGAGTTCATGGTGTGCGACAGAACCAGCCAAGCGCGGACCAGGCGTCAAACCAGCTTTTGATCTCAGCCGACCAGTCGACGTCCGTTCTTTTGCTGGCTGTTACCGCCTCGAGGCAAGCATCTTCGACCGTGATACCGCGGCTAAGGGAGGTCAGGATGGCAAACGCCTCCTGGTCCAGGCGTTTATAGTACAACAAGTTATCGTGCCGATGAACGGCCAAGTGAACCTTCTCGCGTTTCGGATAACGCACTCGTTTCCGGACCACGGCTGCTTTCGGCGCGCTATTCATGGCGTTGCTTGCTTCGCCGCGCAAAACATCCGATTCGCGTTTCTTGATGGCGATCAAGAAATCATCGACGGCGAAATTCAGTTCCAGGAGAGTCAGGTAAGGCTGTAAGCGGAGTTGCAATTTGGACGGTGGTGTATCGAGGATGTCATCCGGGGTAAGCGGAGGATGAGCCGGGCCATCAAAAGCAACCACTTGCGCCCACTCAAACCGCACCATGTCCAGGGCCAATTCTTCTCGCGGCGCGCTCCAGTGCGGTTCCGCCCGGAGGAATTGTTCGAGCCGATTTCCCAGGTCGCGAAGGGTAAAGGAATCCGACGGATATTGTGTCAGATAAGCCGTGGCCATCTTCATAAATCTCCGTTCCCCGACCACTGCGCGAAGCCCCGGATAGTCGTCGTAGAGACAATCGAGGACGCGAAACCAATATTGCCGATTATAAATTTCCAATCGCTCAAACGAATTCAGGCGATCGTTTGGTTTGATAAACTTGGAAGCGAGCGCCTCCATGGGAGCGCCGTCCACCCAACGCTTCTGCATGCCCCATTTCGATGTCAGGGGCCGAAAGAGAGCGCTGGCCATCACGCGTTGCATCTGGCGCAGTTGAGCGCGTGAATCGATTTTATGAGGCGGTTGTGGCGAGTTGTGTGTCTCGGAATTCGTTGGCTTTAAGCGCTTCATGATGAACTTCCTCAAAGGAAGGGATTCGATCATCCCACTCGAGCAGTGTCGCGGTATTGCCCACCCGTTGGATGGCATGCGCGTACATTTTCCAAACAGGGTCGAGTACCGGGTGATCGTGCGTGTCCAGGGTGTACTTTTCGAACTTCGAGTGCCCCGCGATGTGAATTTGCCCGACGCGGTGGTGCGGAACATTGTTCAAATACTCGTAGGGGTCGAAGTTATGATTCTGCGACGAAACATAGATGTTATTGACGTCCAGAAGAATGCCGCAATCTGCTTGTTCGACCACCTCGCTTAAGAATTCCCATTCGGTCATCTCCGACGCATGATATTCCGCATAGCTACTGACGTTCTCGACGCAGATCGGTACCTCGAGGTAATCTCGTGCGAATCTGATCTTTTCCGCGGTATGACGCGCAACCGCAAAAGTGTAAGGCATCGGAAGCAGGTCATGCGTGTAGCGGCCGTCCACGCTTCCCCAGCAGAGATGATCGGAGAGCCAGGGAGTATTGGTGTATTTTACCAGTCGTTTGAGACGTTTGAGATGTTCCCGGTCGAATTTATCAGCAGAGCCAAAGTAACTTGCCACGCCGTGCTGGACGACCCGGTACTGTTCAAGAATCGTGTCGAGAACCTCAAGAGGGCGGCCACCATCGACCATGAAATTCTCCGAAATGATTTCAAACCAGTCGACGACAGGTTTCTTAGCCAGAATGTGCCGGTAATGCGGCACGCGCAGACCAATGCCGATGCCGTATTCCGTGAATCCGTTGAAAGCGTTTGCGGGCATAATCTTCGAGACTTTCTAACAAACTATCTACCGGTTGCTGGGGAGGGACGAATTCTATACCGTTTCAGATTTGCTGACCGTCCCTCCCCAAAGTTAGTTCTGGTCGCTCGGCAAACCGAGCAACCAGAATGTAGCGGCAGGCCCCCTCGACTACCCTTTATTGGTTGCGCAACCGCCCTTGCCTTTGCAGGAGTTTTTCCCTTTGCAGCCGTTGTCACTGGTCTTGCATCCGCCCTGCCCTTTACATTCGTTCTGGCCTTTGCACCCGTGCTTGCCTTTTTCGGCATCGGCCATTGTCTGCAACGAGACACCGGCATGGGGAGTCGTACTCGCCGCGTAGGCACGCACCGCGAAGGAACCTGTCAATAGGCCGGCGACAGCCGCGCCTGCGATCACTGCTTTGGATGGTCTAATCATCTGTCAATACTTTCTCTCTAGTTGGTGGTTTGTGTCTGGTCGCCTTCGCCACAGCACTGCTGTTCAAAGAAGACAATCAAACTTCCGGTCTCCTATTTGTGCGCGCGTCGGCATAATGGTAGATGCA
>JAFAKL010000089.1 GCA_019235445.1 Verrucomicrobiota bacterium
GAACTTCAAGAGGAGTATCTGGCGTTTCTAAAAAAGTCCACGACCCAAAGTTAGACGAAAAATATCTCCGGGACTAGTGTACTGGTGAGCACATTCCGGGACCGGCCCATTTTTTCTCTTGTTTCCAGGCACTTCGTGCCAGGCTACTTTCGTTTGGTCCCTCCCGGACAGGCTGCTTTGTTTCGTTTCGACGCCGAACGTTGAACGCCTCCGCCGCGGCCGAACTTCGTCAACTTGGTACGTGCGCTTTGGGGATGACAATGAGAGAATACCCTGTTCTGGTTCAGCGGCACGGTGAATCGTCTATCAGGGCAACCTCATTGATGATTTGAAACTCTTATTGCGAGAACGGCTCTGTAGCTGACAATCGATCCAAAAATTCAATCATCATGAAGCTCTACGTCGGAAATTTTTCTTTTGATACAACAGAACGCTCACTGAGGGAACTCTTTGAGCCGTTTGGCACAGTCACTGAAGTAAAACTGATCACTGACCGCGAAACCGGCGAATCCCGCGGCTTCGGGTTCGTTACCATGGGCAATGTCGCGGAAGGTAACGCGGCAATAAAAGGTCTGGATGGAAAGGATAAAGGAGGCCGTAAGCTCAAGGTCAACGAGGCTCGCCCAAAAGAGGATCGTGGGGGGCGGCCTTTTCCTGGGCCGCGTCGTTAGCTGGCAAGAACTCTGTCTCGGTTCCATGGATCTTTGATTCTGCCGCTTTCAGGGAGCGGGGCTCTTGCTGCTTGCGAAACTGACGGAAACCGAGCGGAGTCGACGTCCGGTTCGCCTTGATGTTAAAGATTGTGTTAATAATACATCCATGAATCGTTCTGGACGGGCAAAGGGAATTACCCTTCTCACTCGATGGCCGCTCTGCGGTCTCCTCCTTGGTCTCCTGCTTCCCGGGAGCCTGCACGCAAATGAATGGCAGGAAGTCAGCAGAAACCCCAATCTGGCGATTTATGTCCGCCATCGGTCCGATTCACCGATCGAGGAAGTACGTGGAGTTGGAGAGTTCAATGTTCCAAATCTGGTTCTTAAAGCCTTGCTGGCTGACGTGTCTAAATATTCGGAATTCATGCCCTACACGAAAGAATCGCGTGTCCTGCCCCAGGACGCTCAGCTCTGCTATATGGTGCTCAAACCGCCTCTGGTTGGATCGCTCGACTACACGATTCGGCTTCATGAACAGCTTTGCAAAGGCGCTGATGGGCGCACCATTTATCGTTCGAGCTGGGCCCTGGCAAATCCAGATGGACCGCCTCCACAGCGCGGTGTGACCCGAGTTACGGTCAACGAGGGTTCGTGGGTCCTGGAACCAATCGGAAATCAGACCAGAGCCACCTATACTCTCTTCACGGACGGCGGCGGTATTCCTGCGCTGCTTATGAACTTTGCCAACAAGCATAGTGTTGCCAGCCTGTTTGACGCGATTCATACGCGCATACATGACGGGAATTGAGCTGGCCCCCCCGGCGGTCGCCGCTGATGCGGGAAAAAACTCGTCCTCTTCTCTCCTTTCTCGAACTCGCCTTCCCCTCAGTGCTCAGAAGGTCGCAGCCGACCATCACATAAAATAGCACTAGCATACCCTCGGCAACTTGCGCTCAAAGCGTTCCTCGACGATCAAGCGGAGCCTCACCCTGAATCGATGGAACCCCTTTACGATACCCTGCGAAAGCACCCTGAACTAGCGATCTTCTTGACTTTGGCGATCGGATTTTACATCGGCCAAGTGAAATTTGGTGGATGTAGCATTGGTTCGGTCACGGGAGTGATGCTGACGGGCTTAATGATCGGCCAGCTCGACATACCGATCTCGCCGGCGATCAAGTCCGTCTTTTTCCTGTTTTTCCTTTTCGCGGTCGGATACGGAGTGGGCCCGCAATTTTTCAAAGGGCTGAAAAGCGAGGGAATAAAACAAGCTTTGTTTGGCACTCTTATCTGCATCGTGTGCCTTGTGACGGCCTATCTTACCGCTCTTCTTTTCGGTTTTGGAGTGGGCTACGGAGCGGGAGTATTCGGCGGCGCCAGCACGGTTTCTTCGGTTCTCGGCGTTGCAGCGGATGCTATCCAACAACTGGGAGCAGCACCAGCTGTGCGACAACAGGAGATCAACAGGATGTCCATCGCATTTGCGATCACCTACATCTTTGGTACCGCTGGGACTTCAGCTTTCCTGGCCTTACTCGGACCTTGGATTCTGGGAGTCGATCTCGCCACTGAATGCAAAGCTTTAGAATCCGCGATGGGCGGAAACGAACCGGATCCGCTGGTGCATTCTGCCTATCACGCCATCAGCGTACGAGCCTATCGAGTGACCAATCCGAGATTTGCGGAGATTACCGTGGCGGAGTTCGAGTCATGTTTTCCGAATGAGCGGCTCTTCATCGAACGGCGTCGGCATGACAACAAGATCATGGAGAGCACGCCGGACACCTTGATCCGGCTGAACGACATCCTGGCGATCGCCGCACCCACCGAGCATATGATTGCCGACGCGAGTCAGTTTGGGGTTGAAGTATCCGATCCAGTGCTGCTCGACTATCCCAGAGAGACCCTGGAGGTCATGGTCACCCGTAAGGAAGTCGCACGGAAAACTCTGGGGCAATTCGCAGAAATGGGTGAACAGCGATCACGGGGTGTTTTCGTGAGAGCTCTCATCCGCGGAGGTCATGAGCTGCCGTTCAGCTCGGGGACAGAAATATTGAAAGGGGACGTGTTGCGCGTGAGCGGTGCGCAGCGTGACGTGGAACGGATTGCCAATTTTATCGGCTTCCCGATCCGGCCGAGCAACGCGAGTGACGTGACTCTGATCGGAATTGGCATTTTTATTGGGGCAATGGTTGGACTGCTGAGCATTCGAGTCGGTGAAATTCCGGTCGGTCTGAGCACGAGCGGAGGAACGCTTTTGGCAGGCCTGATCGTTGGCTGGTTGCGATCAGTGCACCCAAACTTCGGCAACATTCCCGACGCCGCACTCTGGGTATTCAACAATGTGGGCCTGAGCATGTTTGCGGCGGTAATAGCAATCCAGGCTGGTCCGCAGTTCGTTCAAGGGCTCCGCGATGCTGGGGTCGTGCTCTTTGCGGCGGGCGTGATCGTAACAGTGGTGCCATTGTTGTTTGCGTTGCTGATAGGTAAGTATGTCTTTCGGATGCATCCAGGCGTGTTGCTGGGCGCTTGTGCCGGCTCACGCGCGTCCAGCGTTGCCCTGTCGGTCATTCAGGATGTGGCTGACAGCCGCGTGCCCGCTCTCGGCTTCACCGTCTGTTTCGCGATCTCAAATGCGCTTCTGACAATTTGCGGCGTAGCGATCGTATTGTGGCTCAAGTAGTTAGTCTCTTACTCGGAGAGCCGGGCGCCCCGACCATAAAGTAAAAGCATGCTCAGAAGAACTCCTCCGTAAATGATCTGGCGCCCGGCTTCCGGCATTTGCAGCACCGACAACATACTCTGCAGGAGCACAATGAGAAGGACGCCGACAACTGTGCCCATATAACTCCCGCTGCCTCCCAAGACGCTTGTTCCACCCAGGACGATCGCGGCAATGGAGGGCAATAAATAAGCGTCGCCCATCCCTTGATAGGCTTTCGTCGAATACCCGGTAAGCATAATTCCGCCTAAGGCTGCCATCAGGCCGCTGATCGCGAAGCAGACTACGATCACCAGTCGCGTGGGAACGCCTGAAAGATAAGCTGCGCGCTCGCGATTGCCGACCGCATAGATATAGCGGCCGAACTGCGTTGCTCGTAGAAGGAATGCGATGAGCAACGATACCGCGCCCCAGACGAACAAGGAGTTAGGGATGCCAAACGTTCTTTCCACGGCCATGGTTGACATCAGTTTTGTGGCGTGACTTGCCGGCGCTGCACCACCGGTGTAAAGCACGACCAACCCCTGAAGAACGGCGTTCATCCCCAAAGTAAAGATCATCGAGGGCACCCTCAGCCAGGCGATGCCTATCCCGTTGATCAGGCCGACGAGCAGCCCGCATCCAAGTCCAACCGGCAGTGTCAAAAGGCCCGCGGTATCCGGCGTGCGAGCGACGGCGGTTGACATCATGCCACCCAGAGTAATCGTCCAGGGAATGGAAAGATCAATGTGGCCGAGCAAGATCACTAACATCGCTCCGGCTGCCACAATGCCCAGGAAGGATGCCACCTGCAGCTGTAATAACAGATAATTGAGCGAAACGAAATTAGGATTTATCATTGCTCCAATCGCTAAAATCACCAGAATACAGGCGCTCGCCACGAGGATCGGCTGACGTTCCCTGGAGAAAATTCGCATCATAAAAAGGCGTCCATCTGGTTCTTGTTGCGGAGGACGCGTAAGCCACCCAAACAGACGGCGCCGAGCAAAATGAATCCTTGGAAGAGAGGCTGCCACAACGCCGGCGCGTTAAAGACAAACAGGAGGTCGCTAATCGTTCGAAGGATGAACGCGCCAAGGATAGACCCGATCATCCCTCCCGAACCACCAAAAAGCGAAGTACCACCGATGGCCACGGCGGCAATGGAGTTGAGGGTGTAAAATCCGCCCTGACTGGCACTTGCCTCTCCGGACAAGGAAATGAGCGAGAGAGCCAGACCCCCGGCAGCGGCCAACAATCCAGCCAAAGAGTAGGCCGCAAACCTTGAACGGCCGATGGCCAACCCCGACATATAGGCGGCACCCTCTGCCGATCCAATCGCATAACAGGTGCGGCCGACGAGGGAATTGCGAAACGGCCACCAGACCAAGGCCAGGGTGCCCACCAGGAGCACGAATGTCGTGGGTATACTCAAAAAATCGTAAGTCAAGGCGTTGCTGAGATCTTCGCTCACCTCTCCGCCAGGGCTAGGGCGGAGCAAGAGAGCAATCCCGAAATAGATGGCGCCGGTTCCCAGGGTGGCAATGATCGGCTGGACGCGACCAAAGACAACGATCATCGCGTTCACTGCCCCTGCCGCTAATCCGCTCATCAACACCGCGGTGACTGCCAACGCGACCTGACCCGGTGCGCCGTTGACCACGACCGAAGACAAACAGCATGCCATCGTCAGAATCATTCCTGCAGACAAGTCAAAACCACCGGTTAGAATCACCAGCGTCTGTGCCATCGCCACCAGCGCAAGAACGACACCTTTATTTGACAAAGAGGTCAAGACGTTCACTGAAAGGCCATTTGGTTGATTGGCAGAAAACAGCAAGAACATATTGGCGAACACCAGGAAGGCGGTCAGCGGGCCGGCGTTCCACCGACAGAACCGGCGAAATGCTTGCCATCTCGAGTGAGTGCCACCTCCTGTCTCCCCGAAAGCGCCGCCAGCACCGGAGCGCACGAACTCCTCGCTCAGATTGAGCGCGGCGGTAATCAGATTGTGTTCGTTAAGGTCTGCGCCTTTAAGTTCACGGATGAGTTTGCCTCCATAACAGACCACCACCCGGTCACACATCCCGATGAGCTCTTCGTAATCTGTGGAATAGAACAAGATCGCGATTCCGGCCTCCGCGAGTTCCCGCATCAGACGATACATTTCCTGTTTCGTTCCAATGTCGATCCCGCGCGTGGGATCGTTCAGGAGCAGGATCCGTGGCTCTTTCATCAGCCACTTTCCGATCACGATCTTCTGCTGATTCCCCCCAGAAAGCGTGCGCACCGGGGCATCGAGATCGTTCAATTTGATCTGAAGCTTCTGCACTGCCTCTTCGATCGCCCTTCGTTCCTTCGCTGAATCGATCACCCCGTGGTTGCTTAAATCCGGTGCTGCGGCAAGCACCAGATTGTCCCGGATCGACATGGCCAAAAGCAACCCCTGGGTTTTGCGGTCCTCGGGAATTAAAGCCATCCGGATTTTGGAGGCCTTCGCCTGTCTGGGATGATGAATGGAAGACTGCGAGCCATTGATCAGAACTTTGCCATCCACCCCGCGGAGGACACCGAAAAGCGAAAGCAGTAGCTCGCTTTGGCCCTGGCCATCCAGCCCGCCCAGTCCAACAATCTCGCCCTTCGCAACGGCAAGCGACAGACCGTTGAGAACAGGTTCCCAGCACAAATTGATCACCTCCAGAGCGGAGACCGGCGGGCGAGACTCGAAAGAGCCCGCGGCTCCGTTCAAGTCGGATTTTGGTGGATACGCCCGGTTCACTTCGCGTCCGATCATCAAAGGGACGATTTCCGCCGTGGTTCGGGTCCTCATTGGAAACGTGTCGATATGCCGTCCGTTTCTGAAGACCGAACAGGTATCAGCTAATGCTGCGATCTCGTGCATCCGATGGGAGATGTAGAGAATCGCCAGTCCACGATCCCGAAGCTTGCGGACCACTTGGTAGAGTTGTTCCACGTCCTTCGCCGTCAGGGCAGAGGTGGCCTCATCCATGATGATGAGACGGGGTTGCCGAACTAACGCCTTGGCAATCTCCACCATTTGTTGCCGGGACAGAGGGAGATCCTTGACGCGCTCAGACGGATGAATGTCCGGGCAACCGATCTCGCGCAAAATGTCCATCGCGCATTCCCGTTGCCGGTGTCGATCTATCAGCCCGAAACGCCTTGGGGGATTGGCAATCGAGATGTTGTCTGAGACCGAAAGATCAGGCAGAAGCGAAAGCTCCTGAAAAATACAAACAATCCCATGCCGGGCCGCGTCCGCCGGAGACGCAAAATGGACCGGGCTTTCGTCCAGGTACATCCGGCCCTCATCGGGCCGGATGACTCCGGCAATGATCTTCATCAACGAGCTTTTGCCGGCACCGTTCTCGCCCACGACCGCGTGGATGGTGCCGAGCGAGCAGGCAAAATCAACATCCGCGAGTGCCGTGACGCCACCATACCGTTTGATGACCCCTTCCAACCTGAGGAAGGGATGGCGAGTCGGATCAGACATCAATCAGCCTGGTTCACTCCATTTTTGCCATCGGCAAGCCGGTTCGGGAAATCGCCAACCTCACTCGCTCGTCTTGGCTGCATTCATCAGCTTGCCGGCATCAAGTTTGATGCTGCACTGGGGAAATCCGCTGGCGACGAAAAAGTCATCCGAAAGGTCCGGAAAGTAATCCACACCCGGTTTCATACTGGTGTAGTCGACATACGGAATCGGGGCCGAGATATATTGCGGCAGCTTGTTGCCCTGCAGGGCGGCGATCGCCGCTTTGAGTGAAATAGCCACTAACGCGGGCGATTGCCCGTAGGACCAGCCTTTCAGACCCTCTTTTGCATGTTCGGCTATCAGTTTGCGGAAACCATTTTCCGCCTCGCCCGCCACCGGAATGAACGGATTCTTAGCGTCAATCAGCGCCCGCACCGCGCCGGTGGTGCCACCCTGACAAGACATGCCGTCGAAAAAACCGTTGACCGCGACCGCATCGGCGACCGCTTTCTGGGCAGTCCCATCGTCCCAGTTGCCGACCACCTCTACCACTTTGATGTCTTTCTCTTTGTCCAGCAGCTCATGTAAGCCTTTGTGCCGCTCAAGGTCCACCGGATTGCCGGCCACCCCCCGTACTTCGATCACTTTGCCCTTCGTTCCCATCTCCTTCAGGAGCCACTTTGCCATCAGATTTCCGATCTCGTGCTGGTCTTCGTTCACCTCGATGGTTTGGTCGCTCTCGATGGTGTTATCGTACGAAATTAATAAGACGCCTGCCCGCTTGGCTCGTTCCACGACAGGCTTCAAGCCGGTCGAGCTGACTGCGTTAATCAAAATAACGTCGTAGCCAGCGTTGATAAAATTATCGATCGCCCCGATTTGGGCAGCAACATCCGTCCCCGTGCTGACAATCTTCAATTCTTTGATGTACGGCTTGATTTCCGGATCCTCTGCGTACGCCTGGAGGCATTTGACCATCTCGATACGCCAGGTATTACCGACGTATCCGTTCGCCAAAGCGACACGATAGGGAGGTTTTTTGGCAGGATACTGAAGCGTTTTGGTATCGGGCTTATATGGTTTGAAACAGTCAGGCTCGTAGGTGTCTGCGGCCCGGGTGATACTCACGGTTTGGGTGAGGAGTGCAAAAGGCACAATGGCAGTTAACAGAAACGTTTTCATGACTTGCTCTCATTCCGGAGAACGAGAATCGGGAGTTTCGTTTTAGGGGGGTGAAGAAACGACAATAACGCGACTGAGCCTAATCGCTCTCGAGCGCCAAGACAATGCGAAAAACGTCCGTGCACTGGTGTACTGTCGCCGAAATAGCATACCATTCGCCGCAGGTCAGTTGGCTGTTTTTCAAGGCCCGAGCGACGAGCATATCTCAATCGATACGGGAGGAGCGAGCAACGCGGAAAGACAGCCAACTGGCCGCGGCCCAGAGGGTTGCGATGAAAATGGGTCGGCGGCTGCGTTGCTCGTCGGTTACGTCTTCAGGATGATTCTTCGCCCTGAAGGGGCCGGTAGGATCCCTTCTGGACAAAAAACGTCTCAAGCCCTCTTAACTTAGAAGCGCCATTCAACCCTGAGCCGCAACCAGGCTCAATTTTGCACACTATTCCGAGATCACCTTCACAGGCGGCCGGCCGCCGGGCCCAATGCATCAGGGAGGCGAGTGGGAAGATCGGCACCTCTGGGAGAGATGATTTTTATAAAGCTAATCTGCGCGCTCATTCTACCGATCAGCTGTGGTGTTTAATGAATAACATGGTAATTATATTCCACAATGGGGTTTCTTCCATGCAAATAGCCTGCTCCCTTGCTCCTCCGGTCCTCGTCTCCCCTCCCGCACGGCGGCCGCCTCAATCTGTGCAGGGGCCTATCCGCATTACCGTGGTAATGACCCTTCTTTTCCTTCTCCTGCCCACCGGGAGCGGTCAGTTGCGCTCCGCTGAAGTCGTTCCTGCCGGGGAAGTTGCCTTCGGAATGTCGACCGTGCTGAGCGGCAGCGCGGAAAAACTGGGTCAAGACATGCAGCGCGGCGTTTTGGTGGGCTTTGAGCGCGCCAACCGAAACGGAGGCATCAACGGTCGTAAGCTGCGGCTTATTACGCTCGATGATGGGTACGAGCCAGCTCGCACCGGGCCGAATATGCGGCAGTTGATGGAAAAGGACAATGTCCTAGCGATCATCGGCAATGTTGGAACCCCTACTGCGATTGTCGCGGTTCCCTTGGTCAACGAAGAAAAAACGCTACTTTTCGCCGCCTACTCCGGCGCTCCGATCTTGCGCGATGATCCCCCCGATCGTTACGTCATCAATTTTCGCGCGGGTTACGCCGAGGAGACTACCGCCATAGTCAATGCGCTGCTCGACGACGGTGGGTTGAAACCGCAGGAGATCGCATTTTTCACTGAGAAAGATGGTTACGGTGACGCGGGGTTCGCCCTGGGAATAAGTGCCATGGAACGCCATGGATTGATAAATCCTAAATCGATTTTGCACGTCGCGTATGAGCGCAACACGCTCGCCGTGGAGAATGCCGTCGCGAGCCTTTTGATGGCTTATAAGCCGCCGCGGGCCGTGATGATGTTTGGCGCGTACGCACCATGCGCCAAGTTTATCAAGTTGTGCCGGACTTCAGACCTCAACCCGCTCTTCTTGAATGTCTCCTCTGTCGGCAGCGGCGCGCTGGCCGATTCGCTGGGCAAGACCGACTCTCACTTGGTCGTCACTCAGGTCGTCCCTTGTCCGAAGGACGATAGCATTGCTATCGTTCGCGAATACCGAGCTGATCTTGTAGCCATGTATCCGTCAGCTTCAGCAGGGCACGGTGATCTTGAAGGATATATTGCCGCCCGGATCGTGACGCTCGCGCTGACAAGAATTCAGGGACCGCCCACACGCGAAGAACTCGTCGATGCATTGGAAGGATTGGGAAGGTTTGATCTTGGCCTCGGGGAACCGCTTTATTTCAGTCGCACGGATCATCAGGCATGTCATCGTGTCTGGCCCACTGTGTTGAAGGGGAACCGGTTTGAGCCATTTGAGTGGTCCGATCTCAAGACTCTTTTGCCGGGTGAACAATCGCCATGAAGACCAGTGAACGAGGGCAAGCCATTTTTTGGATGGTACGGCTGTTAGGCGCTCTCGGTTTTGTCATGGTTGCCGTGATGATCGGCCAGAATGGCCTGCAGCTTCAATCGATCCGGCATAGCCGGGCTCAACTACAAGGGCAGCAGGAGCATTTAAATCAAACAACCCGCGAGATCCTTCAGCGCGTGGACGAGGCGCGAAGGGAGATGCAAGCAGCGCTCGATGAAATCACGCCTTTCACCGAAAAACCCGGCGCGGTGAGGGGTTTGGCGAACGCCGCACGCCAGCTATCGCGTGCGACGGACGACCCAATCGCAATTTCAGCTTTAAAAAGGCTGGACGAGGTGGCGAATAACCTGGCGGCGGTTGAACAGCAGGCGCTCGCCTGGCGCACCCGATACGATGAAAATGTGTTGAATCTGGCAGAGCAGCAAACCCAGGTCCAGTCCTACCTCGCTGCGTTGCGCAATGAAGCTGAATTGGAATACGGAAGACGCCGATTGGAAGAGGCGATCCAATACAAACGTTGGCGCGCCGCCATCGGTGACGAAGCGGCACAGCTGGCCTTCATTCTGACCGAGAAAGCACGACAGGAGAGCAATGGTCTCGGCGATTTCAAAACGGATTTAGCCGACCTGGCCCGGATTGTCGAAGCCTTCAATGGCGAGCAGAATGTTGATAGCCTCACCAACTTGAAGGACAACCAGCTTTGGCCCGCCCTCGACCGGATAAACTATCAAACTGAGCTGGTGAACGATTTGAAAACGGCTCTCTTCGGCAAGGGGTTTACAGCGGATGAGCAGCACCAGAGAATCCTGGCGGCGAACGGCGGGCTTTATTATCTCAGGCGGGACTACTTGTTGCTTCGACGCGAGCATGAGGAATTCAAGGACGACCTGGCGTTAGTGTCCCATGACATCGCTGCAGCGGTCACAGTGTTTGCGGAATCCTCCAAGTTCCGTTCCGACGAGCTGACGATGCGGATGGAGCAGACCCTGGCGGCGAACTGGCGGCAAATGCTGATTTTTGGTCTCGGATGTCTCGTCTTGTTTTGGGTCCTTGCCTGGTTCATCGCACGTGCGATCCAGGATAGGGTCCTGGCCATTGAACGGGCCAAAGCTGAAGCAGAATCGGGTCGGCAGATTGCTCGACGATTAATGCAGGAACAACAGATAGCGAACCAGCAACTCGAACGCCTGGCAGCGGCACTTAGTACCTCGGAAGCGTTTCTGCAATCGCTGGTCGAAAATCTTCCGGTTCGGATTTACCGGAAAGACACGGAAGGGCGGTTTATTTTTGCGAACAAACTTTACTGCGAAGTCAAAGGCTTGCCGCTCCACGCGATTCTCGGCAAGACTAATTTCGACATTGATCCCCCCGAACTAGCGCAAAAGTACCGCGCGATTGACAAGGTCTTAATGGAAACGCGGCGGCCGATGGAGAGGGAGTTTTCTTGGCTCGATTCTAAAGGAGAGGAGAAATGGAGTCGGATTGTCGAGTTGGTGGTTCTCGACGCGGATGGCAATATCCTCGCTACCCAAGGTATAAGTTGGGACGTGACCTCGACCAAGCAGGCTGAACAAAACCTTAAGTTAGCTAAAGAAGCCGCGGAATCGGCAGCCTTAGCGAAAGGCGAATTCCTGGCCAAGATGAGCCACGAGATCCGGACGCCGATAAACGGTGTCATTGGGATGATCGATTTGCTGCTCGACTGTAATCTGGCAGAACAGGAACGCGAATTCGCCGAGACCATTCGAGTGAGCGCGGCCGCGCTTCTAACCATCATTAATGATATTCTGGATTTTTCCAAAATCGAGGCCGGCAAAATGAGACTGGAAGTCATCGATTTCGATCTCGTCGAAACGATCGAAAGCATTGTGGAGATTCTGGCCGTGGGCGCATTCAGCAAAGGAATCGAACTCGTGCACTCGATCCCAACTAGGGTTCCCACCGTGCTGCGTGGAGATTCTGGAAGGTTGCGGCAAGTTCTCATCAATCTGCTTGCGAATGCGATTAAATTCACCAGCAAGGGCGAGGTGGTTCTCAGGGTGGCGGTAGAGAGCGAGTCGGCAACAGAGATCATGTTAAAATTCTTCGTCCACGATACCGGCATCGGCATCACAACCGAGGCCCAGGAGCGACTCTTTGATGCGTTCAGTCAGGCAGAGGAGTCTACGTCCCGCAGGTATGGCGGCACCGGCTTGGGACTCACCATATCCAAACGACTTGTGGAAATGATGCAGGGAGAAATTGGAGTGGAGAGCGAACCGGGAGTTAGTTCCACTTTCTGGTTCACCGCTCGGCTCGAAAAGCAGGTTGCAGAGTTAGACGTAACGGAATCGAACATTCCCGATGTTGCTGCTTTACGAGTTCTTGTCATCGATGATAATGCGAGCGCCAGGCAAGCCCTGTGCGACCAAATTCTTTCCTGGAAAATGCAAACAGCGAGCGCAGCCGACGGCCCGGAAGCCTTGGCAAAGCTTCGGGCAGCGCTACGAGAGGGCGAACCTTACGATGTCGCCCTCCTGGATATCCAGATGCCGGGAATGGATGGATTAGCTCTGGCCCGCGCGATCAAGGCTGATACATCGACCGCCGACACTCGACTGGTCGCGCTTACTTCTCTGGGCCAAGCATGCAGCACAGAGGAATTGAAACAGGCCAAAATCTATACCACACTCGTCAAGCCGGTTAAATCGTCGCGGCTGTTTGACTGTCTGGTGAGCGGGATGGGGCCGTCTTCCGTCCGCCACGCTGTCACGAAGGCGGAATTATCTGTCGCTCCCGGAGAGTTGGCCCAGGTCGAACTGCCAACGGGGAAGGTCCGCATTCTGGTGGCGGATGATAACCACATCAACCGGCTCGTTGCCCAGGGTATGCTACGAAAACTCGGCTACGATGCGGACACCGCGGAAGATGGGCTGGCAGCCTTGGAGGCGCATCGGTTGATTTCTTACGACATCATTCTTATGGATTGCCAGATGCCGGAATTAGACGGGTTCGACACGACCCGTGCGATACGCATGTGGGAGCAAGGATCGGCTGTCTCTCAAAGAGGATCTCCCGTCCACATCATCGCAATCACGGCCAACGCAATGCGCGGCGATCGCGAAAAGTGTCTAGCCGCCGGAATGGACGATTATATCAGTAAGCCGATCCGGATGCAGGAGCTGCAGCGGGTCATGGGGTGCTGTAAGGCTGCAATCCAGGATCGATGGAGTGTAGCCTAAGCCTCGCAGAGCCTCAGCTCATGCTTCCGAGTGGCATTGGACGATCACCGGCACTTTATCGCCTGGGGCGGCTTTCGGATCCCCCTTGCAGGTGACCTCCAGATGGGAGCCGATGCGTTCCTTGCTTTGTTCACAATTGAGCCCCGTCGAGACGATCTCACCCGCGTCTTCCAGAGAATCGCTCTGCAACCTGACCATGACTGAGTCCGAAGATTGCATTTCCACGCTGACTACGGTGGCTAAAATAGCCTGCTTCACATCGATTGATCGAGGCGCGCACCAGAACCGGATCTATCAGCAATCGGAGTTCTCCCCGGAGAAAACAAGCGGCTCACCTTTTGCGTTTGGCAGCTTCTGCCATGGCGCGATCAATCAGCAGAGTCGCCAGATGCTGGGTACCTTCATCGAGTTCAGCATTCGCTTTTTTCAGGCGCGGAAGTTCGCGGCTTTTGAGCGCGGCTTCAACTTTATCGACCAGCACATGAATCTTTCGCCGATCGTCTGGTTCGATCTGATCGCCGACCAGAGTTAACGCGCTACGGACCGCCGGCAGTAATTCGTTGGTCTTCAGAACCGCTTCGGTCCAGAGACGGTCGGCCATATCTTCGAAGGCATGATCTAAGGATTCGGCGATCATTTTTTCTACAGCCTCATCGGATACGTCTACAGCGCTGCTCAGCTCGATGACTCTTTCTCTCCCTGTGCGGGTGTCACGCGCCAGCACGTGCAGAATGCCGTCGGCATCAATCTCAAATTGAACTCCGATCCTGGCGAGGCCCTTTGCCACAGGCTCAAATTGCAGGTCAAAGCGGCCAAGTTCCCAATTGTCCTTTGCCAGCTCGCGTTCACCCTGCAAAACGACGATTTGCATAACGGTCTGGTTCGCTACCGCATTGGTGAAGAGCTCGCCAGCCTTGCAGGGGATGGTGGAATTCCGAGGGATCAGCACGTTCATCAGCCCACCGAAAGTTTCGATGCCGAGGGATAACGGAGTCACATCCAGTAAGACGACGTTTTGAATTTGTCCGGAAAGCATACCAGCCTGGATGGTTGCACCGATGGCAACGGCTTCGTCGGGGTTTTGAGTGTTATTGGGAAGTCGCTGGAAAACCTCCGCCACGAACTGTCGAACAATTGGCATTCGCGTCACACCGCCCACCAGAATGACTTCATCCAGCTTGACTGGATCCAGCTTCGCATCATCGAGTGAGCGCAAACAATGCGAACGGGTGCGGCGCACAATCGGCCGGGCCACCGCTTCCAGCTCGTGTCGCGTCAGGTGGTAAAGAAAGCTGCGATCGCCTGACAGGAACGGAATCTCGACTTGCACGATGTCCTCCGTCGATAAGCGCAGTTTGGCGGCGTGCCCAATCTCTCGCATCCTGGCAATAAACAGCTTGTTATCGATTTCCTGCCGAAGCTCAGGATGGCGCGCAATGATCCGTTCTCCCAAGAGGCGGACCAGCTCGCGGTCAATGTCATCGCCGCCAAGGCGGGTATTGCCATTGGTGGACAAGACGCGAAACACGCCTTCGTTGAGCTCGAGAATCGAGATATCAAAAGTTCCCCCACCGAGGTCGTAAACAGCAATCCGCGAATGATCATCCAGTCTGTCCAGCCCGTAAGCAAGAGCTGCGGCGGTCGGTTCGTTGATCATTCTTTCGACGGTAAACCCAGCTAACTCCCCCGCTCGCTTGGTTGCCTGGCGTTGCAGATCGTTGAAGTAAGCTGGAACCGTAATCACCGCCCGTTCGATTGAATTCCCGAGGCTCAGTTCCGCATCCGCTTTGAGTTTTCTAAGGATCAGGCTGGATATCTCCTCCGGCTTCAGCACTTGTTTGCCGACCTCCACCAGCGTCTGTCCGCTTTGGGATTTGACTGCAAAGGGGAAATCTTCTTTCTCCGATTCTCCCGGTCTGCGCCCCATCAGGCGTTTGACAGAATAGATCGTGCGCTCGGGGGACAACGCCCGCATCCGCTCCGCAGGAGCGCCAATCACCGGATCGGCCGCTTCCGGCAGATAAACCACTGAGGGCGTCAGCCTGGAGCCTTCCTGATTAGCGATCAGAATCGGAAAGCCGGCATCCATCACACCGATCAAGGAGTTCGTTGTTCCGAGATCAATCCCCACGATATCGCTCATACGTTTTAGTGTTCCCCCAAGGTTACCCGATTCGGAGGCTAAGCGAGTTCTTCCAGGCGAATTTTTCGTTCGCGCACCTCGCTCAGCCACTTCTGGACGAAGGTCAGCCGGAGCGCAATCTGGGCCAGAGACTCGCGGCACCGAGCCGGGCTCTCCGTCCAGATCCTGTCGAGCCGGTCAACCTCCGAGAGCAAATTACATTCCAGCGCCAACAGGTTGTTTTCTGTCTGTTGCAGTCTCTCGCGCACTCCGTCCATTCTTTGGAACGCCAGGGCGCGAAGCAGCGCTGAACTTTCTCCCGAGAGCGATCCGAACTCCTGGTCGGCGCTTTGCAAAGTCACGACGACGCTCCCAAAGAGTTCGCCGAGTTCAGACCCAATCTGCCCTCCACGCGCATCCCCAAACTCAACCTGTAACAGGTGCTGAATTCGCGTGGCGGGGTTTTCGATGGTGCGGAATGCGGTGTTGACTGAGGACAACTCCTCCGCCTGGGCCTGCACCGAACCGAGTGATTCGGACCTGCTAAAGTAGGCGTTCTTCAGGGATTCTTCGTTGATGGCGGGCCTGCGCTCGATGCCGAGCAGGGCGAAGTAATCAATCATGCAGAGAAACTTTCGCCGCAAGAGCAGTGCGCCACGGCATTCGGATTCGTCACCTTGAATCCGCCTTTTTGGAGGTCTTCGCTGTAATCGAGCAACGAGCCGCTGACAAAGAGCGCACTTTTAGGATCTACCACGACCCGAACACTGTTGGACTCCACCAGAATATCGCGGTCGGCCGGGCCGTCTACGAGATCCATCTTGTACTGCAAACCGGAACAGCCGCCTCCGATGACTGCCACTCGGAGAGCGCCCTGCGGACGACCTTGCCGGTTCAGTAACTGCGAAAGCTTTGCCGCGGCGCTCCCGGTCACCTTCACCAAGCGTTCATTGCCGACCTTATACTTTACTCCCATGGCTGCCGTCACGCGCGAATATGGAATCTCGCTTGCCAAAAAGCAAACGCGGTAGGCAAACGTCCCCGTTTTGACCGGACCTCAAGAGGTAAGGCGAGGCGCTTTGCTTACGCAGACTCGCCGATCCGCCAACCCACCAAGGCGCCGAGACGTTTCCCTATTTGCCAGCGGCGGAAATCTTGGTTTCGTGAACGACTATGCCAGCCACCCGACTCTTCAGGACAGAGCTAACCAAAACGCTCGCGCTCGCTTGCCCGATAGTGGCTGGTCAAGTCGGCCAAATGCTCATGGGTTTGATCGACACCATCATGGTCGGACAGGTTGGAACCAGTTCGCTGGCCGCCGCCGCCTTCGCGAATTGCATAGTGAGTGTCGCTTTCGTTTTCGGCATCGGGATACTCACTTCTGTCGGCGTTCTGGTCTCGCGCGTGCACGGCGCAGGAATGGACCAGCACAAGCAGGTTATCCTGTGCTCCGCCATCTGGCTCGCGGCGACGATCGGAGTCCTTCTTGCCACGGTCATCACCTTGGCTCAGCCTTGGCTCTCCATATTTCGGCAACCTCAGGCGGTTCTCACCCTGGCAAAACCATTTATCGCCATCCTGAGCTGGTCGCTGGTACCGGCGCTTGTTTTCATCAGCTCGAAGGTCTTCAGCGAAGCTTTGTCCAAGCCCCTGGCACCTGCGCTGATAATGTATCTTGGCGTCGCTCTGAATGTGTTTCTGAACTGGGTGCTTATTTTCGGTAACCTCGGCGCGCCGGCGCTCGGACTGGTTGGTGCCGGATATGCCACTCTCATTGCGCGAATCGCCACCATGACGGCTACACTCGCTTTCTGCCTTTACGTTACCGGAAGCGGCTTGTCGATCCTTCTGCCGGGTTTGCTCAGTCTGCCGACGATTAAATCACTCCTCAGAATCGGATTACCGGCGGGATTTCAATTATTGTCCGAAGTCGGCGCATTTGCATTCGCCGCGGTCCTGATGGGGTGGATCGGCACAGCGGCCCTGGCGGCCCATCAGATCGCTATTACCTGCGCTGCCACAACGTTTATGTTTCCGCTCGGCATCGCGCAGGCGGTCGGCGTACGGATCGGTCAGACGGTGGGGGCCGGGACCCACGAATTAGTTCGGGTCATCGGTTTCGGAGGACTATGCCTCTCGGGCTCAATGATGCTGGTTTTTGCCGTTGTCTATGCCACCTTGGGGCACTCGATCGCAAATGGCTTCGACCGTGACACCGCTGTCGTCGATCTCACCTCCAGTTTGTTGCTCGTAGCGGGCCTATTCCAAATTGCTGACGGTGTCCAGGTAACCGCGATGGGCGGGTTGCGAGGACTGGCGGATGTACGTGCGCCGATGATCCTTGCCTTTGTCTTTTACTGGCTCTGCGCCATTCCGATAGGGTACACCGCTGCCTTTGTCTTCAGAGCAGGGGCGGTCGGCATCTGGGCCGGTCTGGCCGCCGGGCTTTTCCTCGCGGCGATCACCTTGACGACTAGATTCTGGCTGCTGACGCGGCCCGGGAAACGATTCGAAGTCATTCTTCCGGCCGAAGGAAGCAAATTGCTTTAGGCCGAAAAATAGAAGCCAAAGCGCTGTACGTGTACGGCGCCAGACTAATAGTACGGTCCGCCGGCACAGACACCGGCCACTTGTTCGAGGTGACGCTCTGAGATCGCGGCTACTTGCGCCACCAAGGAGACTTTCTGCAGATCTATCCGCAGAGTACAAGCCCCAGGCATACCTTTCGAATACGCCATCAATCGCCCACGCATCGCCGCAATGGCGTGTCTCTCAGAACCGGCTTCTGCCACTGCCATGCGGCAGTGCCGGAGTATATGGCGCCACCGTTCTTCGATCGAGGGCTCCGCGGGAAGTTCCCCGGTCTGTAAAAAGTGCTTCGCCCGTTGAAAAAGCCACGGAGAAGTCATTGCCGCGCGACCAATCATCAGGCCGCGCACTTTAGTCGATTGAAGCCGAAAACCTATCTGGTCGACATCCCCAAGATCTCCGTTCCCGATTACTGGGATCGATACTGTCTCGGCCACCTGGGCAATCGCCTCCCAATCGGCGACTCCAGAATATCCCTGTTCTTTGGTGCGACCGTGAACAGCGATGGCGGCGATTCCGGTCTGTTGCAGAAGATTGGCTGTTGTCCTGGCGTTGATTGTTTCCGCACTCCATCCGAGACGAATTTTCGCCGTGACCGGCACAGGTTCGACCGCTTTCACGACGGCGGAGGCAACCCGTTCAAGGAGTGGACAGTCCTTCAGCAAAGCGGATCCACCGTGCTTGCAGACTACCTTATTCACGGGACAACCAAAATTCAGGTCGATAAAGTCCGGCTGCACCCAGTCTCTCACAGATTTCGCCGCCTCAGCCAATCGTTCCGGGTCAGCGCCGAACAACTGAACGCCGACAGGACGTTCTTCTTCACGAAAAGCGAGCATCTCCTTCGTGCCCTCATTCCGGTGCAAAATGCCGTCTGCAGAGACGAACTCGGTGACCAGGACGTCCGCTCCGTGTTCCTTGCACAGCCTGCGAAACACCGAATCCGTTACGCCCGCCATCGGTGCGAGGTAAAGGGGACGCTTATTATTTTCAAACCAAGGGAGCATGAGAGAAAGTGATCAGTTGTCAGTGCATCATTCGGAGGCCTTCAGATCGGTAGCATCGCACACCTGGCTGCGCGGAGCATCCTGTTACGCTTGCGTCTATCAGGAAGATAGCCATTCGTGCCCTTCCCCGGTGGCCTGGAGCTGACAAGGTTTTTCCGGCACTGACAAGGTTCTTCATCCGTTTTCCTGACGTTCTAAAAGCGAATAGATTTCCTGCTGGACGGTATCCAGCTCATCCAATCTCAATCGCGGGTCCGGTATAATGAAGACTTCCCCGGTGGTGACGTGTTCGTAGATGAGGACTTTTTCCTCTGCGCTTTCACGACTACCGACCTGCTTCAATGTTTTTTTGCGTTCGAGCAGAATCGCCAGAACATAGCGGGCGTTCATATGTTCCGGCAGATCCTGGTTTATCAATCTGCGCAGAAGTCCTTCCACAGATTCCTTCGGCATCGGCTCAGCAGGCGCGGGCGGTGCTGCTTGAAACCTTGACTTCCAGAACGAGAAAGGCGCCACACTCTCCTTAATCTGCTGCCAGGCTTTTTCTGAGATATCCTCACGCCTGAATCCAGTGCGATCTCGAAATAAAAGCGTGTAGATCGTTGCCCCGTTCTCGAAGGCCTCCTGCGTCCGGGCACAATTACGACTTCGAGCCTTAATTTCCCACTCCGACAACATGATCCCGGTGAGTAAACACGAATAGGTCGAGTTGTTCAACGGTTCATGGAGGTGGACAATCTCGATCCTGGTGCGGACTTCCTTGAAGCGATCAGAACGAGCGTCGGTTCATGCGAAGTTCTCTGGATGTATTAACAAGGACTGTACTGACTCAGGAATCCTGAATCCACTTGCGCCTCGGCGCGCAGGCTGTTCTCTTCAGATTGAAATTATGGAATTGGTCATCCCGCCGGGCTCCACGATCGGCCTCTTGGGTGGGGGGCAATTGGGACGCATGTTTGCGATCGCTGCGCGCCGAATGGGGTACAGAGTTCATACGTTCGAGCCCTCTCCGGATAGCCCAGCCGGCCAGATTTCCGATCGCGAATTCAATGGCTCCTACACAGACTGGGATTTGCTGGAGGAATTTGTTCAATCGGTCGACGTGGTTACCTTCGAATTCGAGAACATTCCTGCGCAAGTGGTGGACGAAATCTCGCGAGCCAAGACGGTGCATCCCCGGTCCGAGGTCCTCCACATCTGCCAGAACCGCGAGCGCGAAAAAGAGTTCCTTCGCCAGCACTGTTATCCGCACGTACCTTTCGCCGTTATTTCGAATCAATCAGAAATGGACGCGGCGCTCGACTCGATCGGTGCGCCTGCCGTTCTCAAGAGCGCAGACTTTGGTTATGACGGCAAGGGGCAGCAAATGATCTACCGAGCGAATTCTTTTGACTACTCCAGTGCTGGGGCCCCCCGCTCTGTTCTCGAAAAATGGATCCCCTTCGATCGTGAACTCTCGGTTGTTTGCGCACGAAATGCCAAGGCCGAGCTCTGCGTGTTCCTAGCCTCCGAAAATGTGCATAGCCATCACATTCTGGACTACTCGATCGTTCCGGCGCGGATTGATCCCAAAGTTCAACGGCTCGCTCAGTCCATAGCGAAGGATATTGCCAGCGAACTGAAGGTGATCGGCTTGATCGCGGTGGAATTTTTTCTGACTCGCGATAACCAGTTATTAGTGAATGAACTCGCTCCGCGTCCTCACAACTCTGGCCATTACACAATTGATGCCTGTCTAACGTCCCAGTTCGAACAGCAATTACGCGCCGTCTGCGGTTTGCCCTTCGGCTCTCCGGACCTTCTCAGACCGGTTGTCATGGTCAACCTGCTCGGCGACCTTTGGCAAGGCGGCAGAGCGCCTGACTGGCATCCAGTGTTGAAAAACCCTCAGGCAAAGCTTCACTTGTACGGCAAACTGGAAAGCCGTCCTGGACGTAAAATGGGACATTTTTGCGTGCTCCAAGACTCTGCTGAGCAGGCGCTTGTCGAGGCTTGGCGAATTAAACAGGAATTGATGAGCGCCAATGAGCGGTCAGAGGGCTGAATCGCGGGAAACAGGTCGACTGAATCGAACGACGAAGCGGCGTTTGGAATCGTTCCAGTCGCCTCGGCACTTGCCGAGGATTACATTGGTCCCCCTGCTGCTTCCCATTGCGCTCCTGCTGGCTTGTGGGCAGATTTTGCTTTTCGCGGGCTGTGAGCAGAAAGCTGCGGAGACTAGCGCCTTTGGCCTGCGCGTCGCGGAACTGAAGATCTCGAAAGTGCCTCTGACGGCAGAAATCGCCGACACTCCCCAGGCGGCGGAAAACGGTTTGATGTTCCGCGATTCACTGCCTGAAAATCGAGGAATGCTTTTCATCTTTGAACAGCCCAGGAAGGCCGAGTTTTGGATGCGAAATACCAGGATCCCGCTCTCGATTGCATACATCGACTCAACCGGGAGAATCCTCGAAATCAAATCGATGAACCCAATGGATGAAACTGTCGTTCCGAGCACCTCTGACGAGGTCGCCTATGCGCTCGAAGTTAACCAGGGCTGGTTCGCTCGACACGCGATTGCTCCTGGCGCAAAAGTCGAGGGAATCCCACGAAAATAGGATGAAAACAAAGGAACAAACAATTGAACTCCTGGAAGCATTGGCAAGACTTCTGGAGTTGAAGGGTGAGAATCCGTTCAAAATCCGGGCGTACACCAATGCCGCGCGAGCGCTCGAGACTTTTTCCGGCAACTTTCAGGCCACGGTGGCTGAAGACAAGCTGGGAGAACTGAACGGAATCGGGGAGGCCATTACCAGGAAAATCTCCGAATACGTCCAGACTGGCAGGCTGGAATATTTCGAAACACTGCAGGCTGAATTTCCCGAGACAATCCTGGAACTCTTTGAGATCACCGGTCTGGGGGCCAAGAAAGTGAAGGCACTTTATGAAAGACTGGGCGTAAAAACGATCGCCGAACTGGAACTCGCGTCAAAGGATGGGCGCATCGCTACGCTGCCCGGGTTTGGGTCCAGAACTGCTGCAAATCTGCTTCAGGCGATCGAACGGCGGCGAAAACATTTCGGACGGTTTCTGCTCTCGGAGGCAAAGATTTGGTCTGACGAATTTCTCGGCCACTTCGAGGGCCACCCCGACGTTTCCCAGATCAGCTCGGGGGGGAGTTTTCGAAGGGGCAGAGAAACCATTGGAGACCTGGACTTTTTGATCGCGACCAGGCACCCACAACAAATTATCGAGCATTTCCTTTCTCATGGCGCCATTGATCGCATCCTCGCCCAAGGGGAAACCAAGGCCAGCGTACTCCTGAATCATGGAATTCAGGCCGATTTGCGAGTGGTGGCAAGTATCGAGTTCCCATTTGCGCTTTGTTACTTCACGGGCAGCAAAGAACATAACGTAACGTTGCGCGGTCGTGCTCTCCAAAAGGGCTGGACATTGAATGAGTATCGACTCGCCCCGGATCCCGGATCTAAAAGGGTCCCTGAACCAATCCCGGAAATTCAGACCGAGGCGGATCTCTATCGCGCTCTGGGTCTCGCCTACATTCCTCCGGAATTGCGTGAAAACTACGGGGAGATCGAGGCGGCGGAACAAGGGGAATTACCCAAACTCATTGAATTGCAGAATCTTCGCGGAGCGTTTCACAGCCACACGGACGAGAGCGACGGTCAAAATACGTTGCGAGAAATGGCGGAGGGCGCGCAGGAGCTCGGTTTGGAATATCTCGGCATTGCCGACCACAGCAAAAGTTCGTTCCAGGCTCACGGTCTCGACGAAGATAGATTACTTAAGCAGGTCGAACAGATCCGGGAATTGAACGAAGGGTTCGACGAGGGTTTTAGGATCTTCTGTGGAGTTGAGTGCGATATTCTCAAGGACGGAACCCTCGATTTTTCAGACGAGATTCTTGCCCAGCTCGATTTTGTCG
>JAFAKL010000049.1 GCA_019235445.1 Verrucomicrobiota bacterium
GAGGTTGGGTTCCGGGATGAAAAAGGGCGGTTCATGGAAAAAACGCAGGTAGAACCCGACGTCAAGATTCGGAACGACGCCAAAAGCATCGCAGAAGGCAAAGATCCTCAACTCGAAAAAGCGGTTGAAATTCTCATGCAGGACTAGTGTACTCGCAAACGGCCGGGAGTACCCCCCCGAAACTGCTGCGAATTGACGTAGAGTTCTCCAACGATTACAGCCGCTTAACCACCTTCGGGTCGACAACCGTGCCGTCGGATAAGACTACGACGTAGTAGAGTTGCCGCAGCGGTCCCTTTACCGTGTCAGAAAAGCACACCAGCCAGAAGGGGATCGGTGTTGTCCGAAATTCCTGTGACTCCAATGCGCCGACCTGAACGTGGTAAAAGCTCGTCATGAAGTCTGCGGAAATCTCTGCCGCCTTTTCCTTGGTTACCGCGTTGGGAGAGTTCTGTTCACCGGCCTCAAAGACATACTCCAGTGTGCCACCATCCCTGGCTGCTCCTTTATAACGGAAAAGTTCAACTGAGAACGCCGGAACCGTCAGGAAAAACGAGATCAGGATTGCGAGGTTTCCCATGGTTCATCCTTGCAAAACCCCTCTTCCCGATCAATCGCCTTTTCAACTCTGGGACCGCATGAGCGTAGTCGGAACCCTGCAAGGTCAATCGTTTTCAATCCGCAATTTTCGGAACTCGCGGATAGCACAGACCATTTCTGCCATCCCGGCCTGGCGGTCTCTGATTGCCTTACGCCGTCCTCACGACCCGTCCTTCCAGATCAATTGTCTAGTAACAGAAACGATAATTATCGTCCAAAGAGCGGTCTGAAATCTCGACAGGCTCATCACATTCTGTTCGTTGACCAGCACGCCTAACGGCCTCCTAGCAACTACTTTTACTAGGAAAAGCATAAAAACAAACGTCCACAGAATAAACCGAACAGGGCGCGAGGCGTTCAACACCACTGTTCAGGTTTGGGGTGAACTGAAGAGCTTCTAAGTTGCTAATCGCCGCCAAGTGAGATAATTAAGAAAGCTCAAATGAAAAATTCTCCCCTTGGATTCCAATCAATCAAGGTAATTGCATTGGCCGCAACGGATGTCGCCCGGGCCAGGCGTTTCTACTCGGAAACACTTCAACTGGAAGAAGATCACGAGGCAACTGACGAAGTGGGTTATCGAATCGGTAACGCGGTGCTGGTTATCCGTCAACATCCTCCTACCGACGATCCAAATCCGCGCATCACCTTGCAAGTACAAGATGCCCGAGAAACCGAAAAAGGGCTAATAGAACGAGCAGTCACTATATCTGATCCGGTGAAGCTGTACGAAGACAAGTTCTGGGTCGGTGGGTTCCTCGACTCAGAGGGAAACAAACTCTGGTTTTGTTCCTACGCTTAACTGTCTGTAGACAGAAAGCGGAGCCTCTTGGAGAACACTTCCTTCTGCATCTTTTTAGCTCTCTCGCTGGGCATTGTCACAGCTCCACAAGGAGGTGGTCGAATTCCGGAAACTCCTTGCGCTGCGTGGGATCATTTCCAATTCCGACATGTACATCTTCCCTTTCCCCGTCTTCGCCCTTCCAGACCACCCAAACGTAGAAGCCTTGCTCCCAATACGCCACAATCGTTAAGCTGCGGGTCTTGCTGTCGTCCGGTCGATAGAACATCTTCACCGCTCCCTCCATGTACTCCGGTTCGACAATGATCTCCCGCTTTAACAAAAATCGGTTGATGTATCCCGCCGCCTGGTCGCGAAGCTGCAAACATTGCTCGTGCCTGCTGATCATTTCTACACCGTCCGCGCCCTCTGCACAGGCGTGCAAGAATATCGTTCCCCAATATCGGGAGCGGGGTTAGGGGCGTGTCTATACAATATCGTGGTCAAAAGGTCTGCCCCACAAGAGCGATTTCCGTAGCGCTCAAAATCAATACTCTCTGGGATCTTCGATGTGGGCGAGGTCCTTAAAAGAGATCACGGCCAGCGATTCTACTATTAATCATCGTGCTGCCAAGAGGCTTGGTCTGTCCTAGCGATAAATTCGCGAATCTGCTCCTTTATTTAAGCGCCTTGGCTGTCGATTCGCGCCCAAAAATCGCCTCTTTTCGAGTCGAGTTGAGAAAGTCGGGCTACGACAAATCCTTTGGAAGTGCTGAGCAATGTGCCGATGCGTTTGCTTGGTACAGAACAGTTCGTGACAGACATGCGCAAGCTTTTCAGAGGGGACCGTGACCAGCAGACCGAGCTGAGGCGCGCCTCGGCGGAGACGTTTCCCTGGATTGAAATTGTCCGATCCGTCAGCGAGATCTGGGGTAAGCCCTGGGAAGAAATCCCGTCCAATTCCTCAGCATCGCGAACAACGGCGATCTCTGCTTCGGTTACGATGGAAAATCTACACCTTCCCGGTTGGAGCCACCCACTTGTGAGACCGATGCACTACCTGTGTTTAGCGGCATCTGGGGTCTCGCACGGAGGGCACGGAGGTTTAGGAAGAAGTGGACTGGACGTGCCAGGTCAGAAACTCGCTCGCCCACCGGCTACGTCGAATCACCTTCTCCCTGTTTGACGTGCCCTCAGTCGAGATTCCAAACGCCTTCCCATTTTTTGGTTGAAGGCTTTTGTAATCGGTTCTAGCTTCGCCTTCCTCAGATTTGGAGTCATAGCTCAACTGGTTAGAGCGCTGCCCTGTCACGGCAGAGGTTGCGGGTTCGAGCCCCGTTGACTCCGCCAGTTTCAATCGATCGCCAATCCTTTGCTGGAGCGCATTTGCGCTGGGCGGCAGGTCAATCGAGAAATTGGCTTGTTGAAGCCA
>JAFAKL010000098.1 GCA_019235445.1 Verrucomicrobiota bacterium
TGAGCGCAGGCATTCGCTTCCTGGTCACCGGGCTGGTCATCATCGGAGTCATAGTTGCGGCAGGAGGCCAGAAATGATGATCTTTTGCGTTTTGGCCATGCTGCTTTGTTTCGTGCACGATAGAGTGCCACAGTCAAGCGAAGTGCAAGCCTGCCGAAGAACGTCGCCTGATCACGAAAGAATGATTCATGAAGCAGATGATCTGGATGTTTGCCGGTCAGGGCTCTCAATTCTATCAGATGGGACAGCTGAACTCACGGAGTACTATGTACCCCCTGCCCAAATGCTTGCCATTCTTGACTCGGCCGACTTGGTCGACCGGTATCCAGAAGCTTTCCACGGATCCGTAGTTGCGGCCTGCAATTCCCCGAAGAATTTCGTGATCGCGACTTCCATTGATACCCGACTGCAAGTCCAGGAGTTCCTTAAAGCGAGAGGAATCCTCTTTGCTGAGCTACCTGTTGACTATCCATTTCATTCCCCGCAAATCGATGTTCTGCGATCTACCTTGCAAGCAATCTTCGACCGGGTTGCCTTCGCGTCTCCCGCAATTCCAATCATTACTGCGGAGGGTGGTGGCTTCTTGAACCAGCCGGTCGGCGAAACATTTGTGGGACGTAGCGCGCAATCCAGTGGTTTTTGCCAAAACAATTGGCCGGCTCGAAGATTCCGGGCCCTATCTGTATGTGGATCTCGGCCCTTCCGGCAGCATGGCGACGGCCGTTAAGTACAACCTTCAGAAAAATTCTCAGTCTGAAATCGTGACTCTTTCCTCGCCTTTTGGCCACGAAAGCCAGAATCTCGACAGCCTTCTTGAAAAGCGTGCCTCGGGCTTGTGCGGCTCTGCGGGTGATATCACCCGACGCTGAAGCTTTTTGTTCCGCATCATGACCTGTCTCAATTGAGAACAGACCACCGGGCGACCAGGAAGCCTGGAGAACAATAGTATTTACTAATCCGTTTAGTTCCGGTATATGGCTCCTTCGGTCGAGACTTGGAAAACAAGGATCGGACCCGATGTTTCTCTGGAAAAAATACCCCCATGTTCAAAAAAATAGGTCTTTTTGCGCTGACTCTCAGCGCCATTGCAGCAATTCACGCTCCTGGCGTGATCTCGGCTCAGGATGAGAAGCCGATTTACTTTTGGGTTTCCCACGGATCTCCCACCGACCCTGTCTGGACTTACTTCCTGCAGGGAGCGGAGCAATGGGCCAAGGACACCGGACACGAGGTTCGGACCTCCTTTCATAGCGGGGATGTTCCCTCGCAACAGGAAGCTGTTCGTGCGGCGATCACTGCGAAAGCTAGAGGCATCGTCACGAGCACTCCTGACCCGGGCAGTCTGACAAAAGTCATTGCGGAGGCACACGCAGCGGGCATTCCTGTGATCATCATGAATACGGAGGACAAGACCAGCGGCCGTGACGCATATGTCGGCGGCGACAACGTGGAGATCGGCCATCGGTGGGCGCAGTATCTTGTTGACCATGCTTCCCTGAAGAAAGGTGATGTTGTCTGGACACCGGTGGAAGTGCCCGGCGCGACCTACGGAGTGCTGGAAACCCAAGGGATTGACAGTGTCTTTGGCCCGCTCGGCATTACCCACGACATCACGGAAGCAAAGCTCGATCAGGCGGAGATCATTACGCGCATGTCCGATTACCTGACTGCAAATCACAGTAAGATCAAAGCGATCATCGGACTTGGTGATCTTGTCACGGGAAGTATCAAACGAGTGTTTGACCAGGTCGGGATTAAGGCTGGCGAAATCCCGGTGGTCGGCTGGGGCAATTCGCCCGAGACGGCTCAGGAAGTTCTGGATGGCTACGTCAATGCAGCAATGTGGCAGGATCCACAGGCGACCAGTTACGTCGCGCTTTCCTTGGCCGCGATGGCAGCCAGCGGCATTCCACCTGGGTTCGACGTCAAAGTCGGGACTTTGTACGAAAAGGATAAGGCAGCGACTTACCTCAAGATCATGCAAAGCTCCTCGCATAAATAATGAATCACACGGTCTCGGTGGGGTCGCGCTGCGGCCCGTAACGTTCCCGCCGGCTAGTGATCGTCTCACAAGTGAGAGGCATACCGCCGTCGTCGCTTTGGCCGATTTTCAAGGCGCGCGCCACGAGCACACTTGAATTCGTACGTGACCAGCGAGTCCGGCCGCCGCCGGACAGAAAATCGGCCCAAGCGTTATCGGCGGCACGCCTGCCACTTATGAGACGATGAACTAGTGTTATCGGGCGTGCGCGATTCGGGTCGGCCGTTTGGCAGGAGCATGGAATGATAGTCGCTTCGCCGGCCATGTCTCCCCGGATTTCCCATTCCCGACGCACCCCAATGCGATTAACCCACTTGCTCCAGAGGCTTGTCTCTGCACCTGAATTCGGGCCATTTGTTTTGCTCGCGGCCGAGATCCTCGTGTTCACCGTGCGAACGCCGGTTTTCCTTTCGGCGAGCAATATCAGCAATGTGCTGGCCTTCACGCCCGAGCTAGGCATGATCAGCTTAGGAATGACTCTCCTGATGACTGCGGGCGAGTTCGATTTGTCGGTTGGTTCGGTCTTCGGTTTCGCGCCCATTATCATGTGGACCGTTTACAATACGCATACCGCCTCGTTGGAGACAGGTTTCCTGATTGCTATGGTGCTCGCGGCTTTGATCGGTTTCATCAATGGCTGGATGGTGACTCGTCTGAAAATACCGTCCTTCCTGGTAACTCTCGGAATGCTCCTGGTAGTACGAGGAGTCGCGCTTTACATCACCGACGGGTTTCCCCAACGGACCTGGAGCGCTAACTCGGTGCTGACGAACCTGATCGTCGGGGAATTTTCTCTTGGTACCCTCCGTATCCATGCCTCAGTTCTCTGGTTCGTCCTTTTCGCGGCCATCCTCGGCTACGTGCTGACGCAATCCAAGGCAGGTAATTGGATTCAGGCTGCGGGCGGAAACGCGGACGCGGCTCGCGCCCGCGGGGTACGTGTCACGCAAACGAAGATTTTGCTTTTCATCCTGACCGCGGTCATTTCCGGATACGCCGGCATCACCAGCTCAATCCGGGTGTCCGCGGCAAACCCAAACAGCGGCACGAGCTATGAATTAGAGGTAATCGCGATGGTCGTCATCGGCGGCACGGCACTCACGGGCGGGCGAGGCACTATCATCGGGACGGTGATCGGCGTCCTGATCTTGCGCATGATGCGGAACGGCATTGTCCTGGTTGGCGTTCCTGGACTTGCCTACAATATTTTCATTGGAGCGATCATCCTGGGAATGATGGCGCTCCATTCCTGGTTGGAACGTAGACACCGCGCAGGGACCTGATCCATATGGCAGACGAACTCGTGCGCATGGAGCGCATCAACAAATTTTTTGGTCATGTTCAGGCGCTCAATGACGTGACACTGTCCGTCCGCAAAAATGAAATCGTCGGGTTGCTGGGCGACAACGGCGCAGGCAAATCAACGCTGATCAAGATCCTCTCGGGCGCACTCAGGCCCGACAGCGGAGAGATCTATATCCATGGCGCCAAAGTAAAAATGCGTAATGCGACTGACGCCATCACTCGCGGGATTGAGACGATCTATCAAGACTCGGCGTTAGTGACCCAACTTTCTATCGCGCGGAATTTGTTTCTTGGACGAGAACCATTGAAGGCGCCACGCTGGTTCAATCGATTGGATCAGCGAGCGATGAACGGGGCAGCGCGTCAGCTGCTGAAGAAGGTCGGTATCACCAAAGATATTCCGCCCACCACGCCGATCAGCGCGCTATCGGGAGGGGAACGCCAGGCCGTGGCCATCGCCCGGGCGATGCATTTCGAGAGTGAATTGATAATTCTCGATGAGCCAACCAATAATCTCGGGGTGGAAGAGACTCAGGGGGTCCTGCGTTTCGTCCGCAGCGCGCGAGACTCCGGACACTCCTGCATCTTTATCGCGCACAACATTTATCACGTCTTTCAAGTGGTGAACCGCATCGTCGTTATGCGCCGGGGCAAGAAGGTGGCCGACGATATTGACCCGAAACAAACAACCATTGAAGGCGTTGAACGCATTATCACCGGTATGTCGCTCGTCGAACAGAAAGGATAACGATTATGCAGGAGTCAGAATTCAGGAGTCAGAATTCAGGAGTTACAGCAAGGGGCGCCATAAATAAATAATAAATGCCAAGCCTCGTATCGTACGGCAACGGATTCGACTCGACGATGCACCTCCTGACTTCTGACTCCTGAATTGAATTGCTTATCCTTTCTGTTCGGCGAGCGGGGGCCGCTCGGCGTGGACCTGCTGGACCAGAAGGCTCAGGAACAGGCCGACATCGGTGACCACCCCGATGCTTTCGATCGAGCCCCGGTCGGCCAACTTCGTCACTACCGCAGGGTTGATATCAACGCAGACGAGCTTTACACCGGCCGGAGTCATGTTGCCTACGCCGATGCTATGGAGCATTGAACTGAGCATCAAAATCATCTCTGCGCCTGCGACCAACCTGGCGTAGTCGCGCTGGGCTTCGATCATGTCCGTGAAAACGCCGGGCAACGGACCGTCGTCGCGGATGGAAGCGGCCAAAGAAAATGGGACACCCGCGCGGACGCATTCATAGAAAATTCCGCTCCTGAGCACGCCTTGTTCGACTGCGGCAGCGATACTGCCGCAACGTCGAATCGTATTAATGGCCCGGAGATGATGCCGGTGGCCGCCGTGCACCGGCGTGCCGCGACTCATATCCACGCCGAGCGATGTGCCAAGCAGTGACTGCTCGATATCATGCACAGCCATGCCATTGCCGCCGAGCACAACTTGCACGAAGCCGGCGCGGATCAGGGCTGCCAGGTGTTCTGAAGCGCCGGTGTGAATGACTACCGGTCCGGCCACGACCACTACTTTGCCGCCTCGTTCCCGGATTCGCGCGAGTTCCCACGCAATCTCACGGACTACGAGTTCGATTTTGCGCTCGCTGCTGACCCCAGCGCCCATGAACGCAAATTCCGCGGCGGACGCACCGCCGATTCCCCGCTCCTCGCGGGACTCGCTTTTGCGCATGGTTCGGATCCCGTCAACTCCGACCACCACCCGATCGCCCACACGAAGATCGCGCATCAGACGGACTGACGCAGTAAGTTGGGCCGGATCGGACTCTTCCACTACGATGCATCCGTCCATCCGCTGGCCTGTGATTCGGGTCCACTTGCCATTCAGCCGTACTTGCGTCGGATAGATCGTGGTGACGTAAAAGTCATCGGGGGCAACACCCTCCAGCGTAACGGTTTCGAGCTGCGCGTCGCTTGTCCGTTCCGCGGCGGCAGGAATGCTGCCGAGTTCGATCAGCTGGCCGACAAGATTTCCGAGTACATCCGCCGCAGGCGCTGAAACACGGATTTCCGATCTGGAGGTGCTTTGACGCTGTTTGCCGAGCTGGAAGTTCAGAATCTGAAAGCTGCCACCGTTCTGGACGGTCAATTCCAGAGCCCGATCCAGCAGACCGGAATCGAGCAGGTGTCCCTCCAGGCGCAGGACCCGGCTCGAAATCTCGCTGTGAGCGCGTGCCCCAGGTTTTGGCAACTCATTGAGGCGCAGGGTCAGACAACGAGCTGCGCCACCGGATTTGATGAACTCGCTGAGAGGCGCTTCAAAGACATGAAAACCTGCGGCTGAAAGCTGTGTTTTGAGGGCATCGCTCGCGCGGTGGAGAACAAGGGTTTCTCCAATGTTCACCGCGTTCGCGGCGAAATGAACCGCGTCGGTTTCGTCCAGGACGATACGCTTCTCCGTTGGAACCCGGTGTTCGATCTGGGCGTTGGATCGGGCGTCGAAAGCCGGAGGGTAGTAGATTAGAAAACCTCTTTCGAGCGGACAAAGGCAGGTATCAAGATGATAGAAGCGCTTGTCGATGAGCCGCAGACTGACTACCTCGATGCCGACTAAATCGGCAATCAGAGCGTGCGTATCGAGTTCGGTGCGAAAGCCGTAGCCTGCCCAGAGCAGGGGGCGTACGCGGTCAAAGAGCGCGTCGCCCGCGCCTTCGAATGGGAGGTCCTTAGGTAACTCATGCACGCGGAAACCGTGTAGCTGGAACCAATCCCGAAAATGTGGCTCTTCGGCTTGGCGTTCATGGTGTAAGAACCGGCTCAGAACGGCGACATCGCCGAGAACCAGCCCGGCGTTAGCGGTAAAAACCATGTCAGGCGATCCCGCAAGCGGTTTAATTAGTTCGATTTTTCCCTGGCCCGCGAGGATGACATGGAGATGGTGCCATTGTTCGGCGGCGAGCGCCCCATTGGCACGGTCGATGTTGCCCTCCATCCAGGGGTTAATGACATAATCGACCTGAAAAAATTCGGGCGGGCACATCAGGTAACGTTCGAGAGATCCCATAGCAAAGGTGCCTGTAGCTTATCCGAACCCTGAATCCTCGCAACGAGACTCCCTGGCTCCGTCACGGTTCACCGTTCACCTTTCGCGGCTCACCGTTCACGGGTGGCCCATGCAAGGTGAACAGCGAACGGTGAACAGTGAACGACAAACGGCGAACTTGCAGCGCGAAAATATCGCCAGCGCTTTGGCTTGTGATATTCTCGGGCTAAAGGCTTCCGGTGCGCAAGGCTATGTCGAGATTGTTTTGGGTTCTGCTGCTCATTCCAATGGTCGCTTTCTCCAGCGAGGTGCAGATCCAACCGGAGGCGACCCCCTCTTTGCCCTCCGTTCCAGCCCGCTTTACGTTCCTGAAAACTTCCTGGCTGCAAGATCTCGCGGAGCGGTTTTCCAATGACATAGACGTCCTCTCGCTGGAGTTCAGCTCGATCCTCGGCGGGTGGAGCAGGCAACCACTGTTTTTTGCGATTACTCCCGCCAAATTGTTGCTGCTTGTGCTCATTCTCACCGTCGGCTTTGCCCTGGCCGGACTGGTGCGGCTCTTTATTCTCAAGAACTATTCGCTTAACCGGTTCAAGCCGACTACCGGCCGGTTTTGGCGGGATGGGATTCTGTTTGCGTTGCGAAGAGCCTTGAGCGGATTGTTTATCTTTACCGGCGCTTTCTTCGCTTCCGTGCCGCTTCTGCCGCACATCGGACTAGCACTCGGCGGCTTCCCAACTTTCGCTATTGCCGCGAAAGTAGCTCACCTTGGTTTGTTTGCGACTGGCATCGGGTTCTGCTTGCGGATCGTTCGCCTCGTTCGGCAGTGGTTAAACGACTTTGTCAACCGGCCTTCCGTTCGCTGGTACTACAGCGCCTTCCCTGTGGTGGGAGAAGCGCTCTTCTACAACCTGGTTCTCTTCGCTTGTTGGACCACCATCTACATTCTCGACCTGCCGAACCCCATCGAGCGCGCAGGGTTCAAGATGGTTTCTATTGCCAGCATCATCGTCAATATCCTCCTGCTCATCCGATCGGTGCTCGCGGTGGAGGCGATGATGACTTCCAGGTCGGAAATGCTCAAGTACGACGCCTACAAAAAGCGGAGAATGGAAACCAGCGTCCAGTTAATTCGCCGGTTGCTGGTCTTCATTCTCGTGGTTGTCGGGATCGCCGCTACCCTGATGAATATCAAAGAGGTCCGCCAACTCGGAGCCGGCTTGTTGGCCTCCGCCGGCGTAGCCGGGGTCATCGCGGGTTTAGCTGCGCAGAAATCGCTTTCCACCATCATTGCGGGACTTCAGATCGCGATTATGCAGCCTATGAGGATAGACGATGTGGTGATCGTCGAAGGGGAGTGGGGCACCATCGAAGAGATCACGTTGACTTACGTGGTGATCCGCGTTTGGGACCAAAGGCGCCTGGTCGTCCCCATCACCTATTTCCTGGAAAAGGCGTTTCAAAACTGGACGCGCAATAGTTCTGACCTGATTGGGGTTGTCTTCTTTTATGCCGACTTTTTTATTCCTGTCCAGGAAGTCCGTGCCGAAGCGCAGCGGATTGTGGAAGCTTCCACGCGCTGGGACAAACGCGTTTTCGTGGTTCAAGTCACCGATTTCAGATCTGATTGCGTCGAGATTCGGATTCTGGCCAGTGCGGAAAACTCGCCTACACTTTTTGATCTTCGCTGCGAGATCCGCGAAAAGATTCTCCTTTTCCTGCAGAACCAGTATCCGGGCAGCTTTCCTCGAGTTCGAACGGCACTTACGCGGCTGGGCGACAAGGATTCCGAACGCCGAACGCCGAATGCCGAACGTTGAGCGCCGAACGCCGTGGTGCAGTCAGAGAGAGGTAACACAATCAAAACCAAAAAAAACGAGCGGCGAATGCTGTTGCAAGCTTTCTTAAGGCTGATATACCAAACCCAGAGCTGGTAGGCTCGAAAAAGGGGGACCATGGAGTCGTCATCGGAACTGGTTACAACGAATCGTAAGGCGCTCACGATTAATCTCGATGAGCCGAAGTACGGCACGTTCGCCGAAATTGGTGCGGGCCAGGAAGTGGCTCGCTATTTTTTCCAGGCAGGCGGCGCAGCGGGCACGGTGGCAAAATCCATTTCGGCGTACGACATGAAATTCAGCGACGCCTTTTATGGAAAGTCGCCTCGCTACGTCTCAAGAGAACGTTTGGAGCTCATGCTCAACCGCGAATACGACCTGCTCGTGCAACGACTCGAAGCGTTGCGTGGCGATCGATCCGCATTTTTCGTTTTCGCCGACACGGTTGCTGCGAGGAGTTTCAAAGGGACCAATGAGTGTCACGGCTGGATGGGGGTACGCCTTCAGGCCGAGCCAAAAGGGCCGACCAGCGATATCATCCTGCATGTCAGGATGTTGGACAGCCAGAATGTCCTTCAGCAGCAGGCCTTAGGGATCATCGGCGTCAACCTGCTCTACGGCGCCTTCTATCTGGCTGGCGACCAGGATGCCTTCATTCGCTCCCTCGCGGACAGCCTAGCCCAAGGCCGGATTGAGGTCGACATGATCAACTTCGCTGGTCCGCTCTTCGCCAAGGTGGACAATCGGATCATGAGCCTGAAGCTCGTGGAGCATGAACTCACCAACGCGGTTTTGTTCAGCCCCCAAGGCGAAGTAATACAGCCTTCTGAAACCTTCTATAAAAAGGCGATCATTGTTGAGCGCGGAAGTTTCCGGCCGGTGACGCTCGTGAATCAGGATATGATGAACTGCGCTCTAGCGCAGTTTTCCGCCGAACCCCTTTTGAAAGGTGCAAGCATCGTTGTGCTCATGGAGATCACGATGCATAACCTCCTGGCGGCCGGAGATATCGACTACGAGGATTTTCTGGCCCGCATCGATACGCTCGCCGCGACGGGCAGCAACGTATTCATTTCCAATTACCTGGAATTCTACCGATTGATTGCTTATTTCCGGCGCTATACCAAGGAAATGGTCGGGTTCGCCATGGGCATCAATAATTTGCTGGAGGTCTTCAACGAGAAATACTACGAGAACCTTGACGGAGGCATTCTGGAATCGTTCGGGCGCCTTTTCCGCAATCTGGTGAAGCTTTACATCTATCCGATGCGCTTGAACGCCTACGACAGGTACGTTTCTCAGCATCCGTCGGATTCTCCGACCACCGCTTTGGGTAAGTCAGAGCATCCTCTCGCCATCGACGTTTGGATCAACGCCATTAATCTCCAGGTCGAAATGCACCTTCGAAATCTCTACGCTCACCTTCTTGAGACTGGTAGTCTGGTACCGATCGCGGGAAGCAATCCGGGGGTGATGGATATTTTTTCGCGGGACGTCCTGGCCAAAATTCAGCGCGGCGAAGCAGGTTGGGATACCATGGTTCCCGGAAAGGTTGCCGTGGTGATCAAGGAGAAAGGCCTCTTCGGCTTCAAGGACCTATGCCTGCCAAAATCGTAAGTCCGACCCTCGCCTCGGCTTGCCTGGCTCACACTCTGTGAGGCCGTTGCAGCCCTGCCGGCTGTGGCCGCAAATTGTTCTCCGTCCGCACCTGGCCCGCATCGGTTTAAAAGAAGCCTTGCCATGAACGACCCCTATTTCCTTCCCCTTTTTAAGCGGCTTGACACCGCGAAAACACCACAAGCGCTTTGGCCGAAGGTGTTTGGCGCCACGATTGTCGCGGCCTCACTTATCCGTATGCTGCCACTTCTTGCAGGCAAAGCGTCCTCGCTTTGCGCGTTTGCGGAGGTAAGGCGAGACGCCTTACCTACCACTGCGCTGGCACTTCTTGTCTCAAGCGGCGCTAAACACGTACCTTTGGCCTGTGGTATTTTCGGGCCAGGCCACCGTATTTCGCGCCATCGCCTCTTTTAGAACTCGAAAAAATCTGCTAGTGAGACCAAACATGAAACGAGAACCGCGGATAACACTGCCGATCAAGAAGCCGGCTAAGGTGGACAAGCTTGAGCCACAGTGGCGGATTTGGATCTGGTATTTTCTCCTGACAATGCTGTTCCTCTGGATTTGGCAAGAGCTCGGCAACCAGGTCGAGTATCGAACCATTCCGTATAGCGATTTCAGGATGTATCTGGCGCAGGACGCGGTGACCGAAGCGGTGGTGAAGCAGGACGAAATCGATGGGCGCATTGTTCCCAAGCCTGAACATGAGGTCGTCAAAAAACCGAATCCGAGCCCTACCTCCGGGGCTTCCCCAGGAGCGAAGGAATCTCCCTCCCCGGGGGCGACGCAATCTCCTGCCGTGGAAACAGCGCCTTTCTACTTCAGGACGGAACGGATCGAGGATCCCGGGCTTGTGAATGCTCTCCAGGCGGCCGGCGTCAAATATGCAGCCGCGCGTCCCGGCGTTATTTCGCAGTTTTTCTTTGCCTGGGTACTGCCGATTGTGGTCATGGTCTTCCTTTGGAACATGCTTTCTCGGCGGATGGGCAGTGCAGGCCAATCCATTTTCGCGATTGGCAAGAGTCGCGCTCGCCTCGTGGCGGATCCTGATACTGGCGTCACCTTCGAAGATGTGGCCGGCTGTGACGAAGCGAAGTTTGAACTGCAAGAGGTGGTGGCCTTTCTCAAGAACCCGAAAAAGTACGAGGACGTGGGAGCCCGCATTCCAAAGGGCGTGCTCCTGGTCGGACCGCCGGGCACTGGCAAAACATTACTGGCGCGCGCTGTTGCCGGTGAGGCTCAGGTGCCGTTCTTTTTGATCAGCGGAAGCGATTTTGTGGAAATGTTTGTCGGCGTCGGTGCGGCCCGCGTACGCGATTTGTTTCAACAGGCGAAAGTCCATGCGCCCTGCATCATTTTCATCGATGAACTGGACGCTATCGGCAGGCAACGCGGCGTGAATGTCGGGGCGGTCAATGATGAACGCGAACAGACTTTAAACGCGTTGCTGGTGGAGATGGATGGATTCGAGCCCAATATCGGCGTGATTCTCCTGGCCGCCACGAATCGCCCCGAAGTCTTGGACCGGGCCCTCCTTCGCCCTGGCCGATTTGATCGACAAGTTATTGTGGACACGCCGGATCTAGGCGGCCGCGAGGCGATCCTGAAGGTGCATTCAAAAAACAAACGTCTTGCCCCTGAGGTGGACTTGCGCCGGATTGCTGCTGCCACGGCCGGCTTTTCAGGAGCTGATCTGGCCAACGTTCTGAATGAAGCGGCGCTGCTGACGGCACGCCGGCAGGGTACGCAAATAACCCAGGCTGATCTGGAGGAAGCAATCGAAAAAGTTATCGCCGGGCCGGAACGGAAAAGCCGTCGGTTGAGCGACGAGGATAAACGTCGTGTCGCTTATCACGAAGTTGGTCACGCTCTGGTCGCCGCCTACAGCCCCAGTGGAGACCCAGTCCACAAGATCACCATCGTCCCACGTGGGCGGGCGGCGCTTGGTTATACCATGCAACTTCCAACGGAAGACCAGTTTCTTCTCACGCGCTCTGAATTGGTCGATCGCATTCGAGGAATGTTAGGTGGACGTGCTGCGGAGGAAGTCTTTCTTGGAGAGGTTAGTACCGGCGCTCAGAACGACCTTGAACGTGCCACGGCTCTGGCGCGCCAGATGGTGGCAATGTACGGGATGAGTGAGCGCGTTGGCCTGGCCAGTTGCGCACAGCGTCAGCCGGCGTTTCTCAACCCTTTGGAGACTCAAACTCAGCGTGACTGCAGCGAAGAGACGACGCGCGAAATTGACGAGGAAGTGAAAAGAATACTCGCCCAGGCTTACGATGAGGCGAAGGACGTTTTGTCCGCCCACCGCGACCAGGTGGAACGTCTGGCCGCCGAACTAATCAAACATGAATCGATGGACGGTCAGACATTTTATAAGCTTATCGGCCTGGAGCAGCCGACCATCCGTATCGCGGAACCAGGAGCGGTGGTCAGCGAAACGCCTCTCAAAAAGTAAATCCGCATGCCGATTGAGTTCAAGGATTATTATAAGGTTCTGGGGGTGCCGCGGAATGCCAGCCAGGAGGATATCAAGAAGGCGTTCCGGAAGCTGGCCCGCCAATATCATCCGGACGTCGCCAAAGACAAAAGGAGCGCGGAAGAGAAATTCAAGGAGATCAACGAAGCGTACGAGGTTCTCGGGGACCCTGAGAATCGCAGTAAGTACGACAATCTGGGAGAGAATGGAGGGGCAGCGGCCTTCCAGAGTGCACAGGGCCGGCAGAGAAGAGGCGCAGGCGGCCCCGGAGCAGAGGGTGTGGAATTCCATTTTGACGGGACTGGTTTCAGCGATTTTTTTGAGCAGTTCTTTGGTCGCGGCGGTCGATATGGTGCTGCCGGCGACTTCGTGAGGCCAGGGGCTGGATCTGTCGAGGAAGAGAGTTTCGCCCAGCGCGGAGGCGACTTTGAGAGTGACATTTTAGTCACTCTGGAAGAAGCGGTCGCCGGTTCGGAACGCACGATTTCGTTGCAACGCGTCGACCGGCGAACAGGACAAACTAGAACTCAGACCCTGAAAGTTCGTATCCCGCCTGGGGTGCACGAAGGTCAGGCAATCCGTGTGGCTGGGATGGGGGAAGACGGATTTGGCGGAGGAGCCGCCGGAGATTTATACCTTCGGGTGCGCTTTGCCGCGCATCCGGAGTTCAGTGTCCGCGGCTCTGACCTGTATTACACCCTCGACTTGGCTCCCTGGGAGGCCGTGCTGGGGACACAGGTGACTGTGCCTGCGCTCAAGGATCAGGTATCCGTCCGCATCCCGGCCGGATCTACCCAGGACCGGCAGCTGCGGGTTCGAGGCCACGGGTTGCCGATCGGTCGCACTGGCCGCCATGGGGATCTCTACGTGGTTGTCCACATCGAGCTTCCGCCAAAGGTGACGGAGGAAGAACGCGCGCTCTGGGAGAAGCTCAGGCAGGTATCAACTTTCAATCCCAGAAAAACGTGATCAGGATACGGCTATGTCGAGAAGGAAGCTATGAAAACCCTGCAGGTATTCGAACCCGGGGTACAGACCGTTTACACGATTGAAGTGGCGGCACAACTGGCTCAGGTACCGCGGCGGCTGATCGTTCTCTATTATAAACATGGTTTGTTGTCTCCGGTCACCGACCCGGCTGGGAGCGGATGGTATTTTGATGACGAGGCGATTCGAACCGTTCGTCGCATCGAGTACTTGCGGGCTAAGTGCGGCTTGAATCTGGCCGGCGTTAAACTGGTGATCGGTTTGATGGACGAGGTTGAACGACTGCGCGCCGAACTCCGGTTTCATCATCGGAGGTAGGCTTCGACCGAGCGGCTTGCAATAGCGAACGACAACCCGGGTGCAGCCTTGGGCAGGGCCGCCGCAACCAAATCTCTACTCGAGCTTCATCGATGCCAACTCCGCGAAGACGTAACCGATAAAAATATCAGCCTCGATGCGTAATGGGACTCGGTTGTTGTCATCGGAGAGCCAGCCGCGGCCGCCCTTGAACAGTTTGTGATCCTTCAACTGCATCTTTTTATCGATCTTTTTCAGCTGGAGATCGAGTTTGATC
>JAFAKL010000360.1 GCA_019235445.1 Verrucomicrobiota bacterium
TCAAATTGGCCCAACATGCGCACTGACCGGTAAGCCGTCCCTGCGGCGGGCGCGTCGGGCGCGTCCAAAGCAGGATAGGCTACTTTGGGCTAGCCTCCCCGCTGCTCTTCAGGAACTGGCGTTGGCTAATCTGTGTACTGGCGGTAAGTTTGTAATTCAGACAACTCGTTGAAAGTGAGCGCGTTGTGCCGCCAGTTCCGGGAGAGTAAAGCGGCGACCTGGGATCCCGACGGGATCAAGCGCCCGGCCCAGCGACAGGCAGCGCTGACTATTATCTTAACGGATACAAGAGGCGGTCGCTCTGCTTTTGTTTCTCAAGGTTTTTCACGATGGTGCAGAGGTAAACAGGTTGAACTGTGAATCGACGGTATTTCGTGATCTCGGACTGATTCATCACTTTGAATCCGTATCGCTCGAATAGTTTGGAACCGCGCCTGCCGTCGAAGGTCACCATCTGCGCGTGCACCCGTTTGACGCCGTGATCGTAAAGGTGGCGCAGGTAGGTTTCAATCAACTGCCGCAAGACCACAATAGACTTAGCTGCAGGAAGAAGGTTGATGTGGAAGTGTCCAATGGTCCTGGGAGCCGCAGGCACTTCACGCCAGGCCTTGGATAACAGCCAATGGATGTATTGGCGACTTTCCAGCCGATAACCGGAGTAACGGCGGAGAATTTTTCCGCCAGAGATTAGATTCTGAAAAAGGCTGTGAAATTGGTGCCTAAAGGGGTAGCGCGATCCGAGAAGATATCCCTGCAAGCGGTCCTCGCTGGTCACCACGAAGGCAGAATCTGGCTCATGTCTCAGATAATAGTCCGTCAAAAAATCTGCGAAAATCTCTCTATCTTCGAAGACCGGGTCAATGGGGTTTCCCAGGAAACCGGTCTCGCAACAAAGTCTTCGCACCGAATCCCGATCGGACCCGCAATATTTCCGGACCTGAAAGTCCTGGCCATCGAGCACTCTGGGTTTCATGAAGGACTGTCAATCAGTGGTTTAATAACAAACCGCGAACGCCGCAGAATACGCAGGAGAAACGGCCGCGCACGCAATATCTTTCTCTAATATAAAATGCGGCATCAGCGACTCGCGATTCAGGCATGAATCTTTTGATAGATCTCGAACATTCTATCAAACACCTTGCGCCAGGAATAACGCTGGATCACTCTCTGGCTTGCCTGATTACCGGCCGCTTCGAGATTGGTTCCGCTCATCGCCTCGATAGCCATGGCTAGCGATTCAGGAGAGTTCTCTCGTGCCCAATGGGATTGATCGGCGAAAATGATTCGATCCATATAGCTTCCGTGAATCCCCACCACGGGCGTGCCGCAGGCCTGACTTTCGAGGGCGACAAGGCCGAACGTCTCCTGAACCCCAGGGTGGACAAATAGATCGGCTGCCCGATAAATCCTGGCTAGCTGCTGTTGGTCCGAACAATACCTCAGCCAAGTCGCTGCCCCGGTTGATTGGCAAAGCTCCAAAACGTCATCGCGATACCGACCGTCTCCCACGATAAAAAGATGAAATCGCCCGGGAAATTTTAAACAAAGCAGGTCAAACGCCTTCAGAAGAGTCTTAACGTTTTTTTCGGGCGCAAGTCTACCGACGTAGAGGAGGACGAAACGGTCTTCGGGGATGCCGAAGCCGGCGCGGGTGGCAGACCTGTCGGGGGCCTGGGTAAACACCGCGACGTCGACACCGAGTTCGCAGAGAACCACGTTCTCTACACCCCAATCGCTCAAAACCTGCGCTAAGCCGATCGATGGAACGAACGTGGTATGAAAGTGGTTGTAAAGATTACAGACGTAATTTTTGGCCACTTCCATCATGACTTTGGTTGCTGTCTCGCCCAAATACTTTGTGGTGGTGCGAAGATAGGCATCGGGAAAATGCGAATGGTAAAACCCGACGACCGGGATCCGCAACGCTTCGCCCGAGACGATCGCTTTCCACGCGATCTGGTACGGATCGCTGGATTCAATGACATCCGGTTTCTCCCTTTCGAGGATCTCTTCGACCGCGTTCAGGTTGAGCAAGGCTCGGTAGCGAGATGTTCGTGAAACAAGCGGGGACCCGATGAGGAACGTTTTCGCTCCTGGTGTTTCAATCTTTTCGGTTCTTTTCCCGGGGACGATGAGGATATGCTCATGACCTAAGGCGTTGGCGTACTTTCGCTTTTCCTCAAGATAGCGTTTCACTCCGCCGCTAAATGGGGAATAAAACTGCGTGAGATCGCAGACCTTCATGGGAGGGTCGCCGCGTCTCATTCGTCATTGAACGCTCGGGGTGCGGGGTATTTGGGTTTGCTGCAGATGGCCAAAGAGTCTGTGCCGGAACCTCGGAGTGCAACTGTTTTCTGGTCTGTTTGGCGAGACCGGCATTAGCAAGCATCCCGCTTCGATGCCTCAAAACGGAGCGCCCCGAGCGGTTTGGCAGGCGAAATCGCAAAGGTCGCTGCGGTGGCTGCGGTTTCCTCGGTATTCTCCCCATTTTTCATTCACACCGCACGAGCGGCGACAAAGACCCTTTCATTCTGGCAGTTTTATGCGCCTAACGGCACTTCCAACCTACAGGGCAAATGGTTTATCGACTGTGTCGCGGGTTGGAACGCGAGGCATGACGTGAAGGTTGAGCTGCAATATGTGCCGAACAACGACTATATGAACGGCACCAAGTTGCAGACCGCTTTCGCCTCTGGACGCGGCCCAGACATCTTCATCATCAGTCCCGGCGACTTTCTTCGGTACTACAACGGTGGCGTGCTCACGGAACTGACGCCCTACATGGAAGAGACGGCAATAAAGGATTTCTTCCCCAACGTGATGGAGACCCGAAAGGTGAACGGCAAGATCTACGGGTTGCCGATGGAAGTTGAGCCGATGGGCATGTTTTACAGTGTCAAGGCGTTTGAAGAGGCCAGCCTTTCAGAAAAGGATGTACCGAAGACTTGGGACCAGTTTCTGGAAATCTCACACAAACTGACCAAGGGAAACCGGTTTGGGTGCTTGTTCGAAACGACTCCGGGGTATTACCAGACATTTACCTGGTACCCGTTCATGTGGCAGGGAGGTGGAGATATCGCGACTCCGGATGGGAAGAAAAGTGCGTTTAACTCCCCGGGCACCGTGCAAGCGCTGAAATTCTGGCAG
>JAFAKL010000434.1 GCA_019235445.1 Verrucomicrobiota bacterium
CCTGCGTCCGCGCATGCGTCCCGCACGAGCTGAGCTTGCGCCTCCGAACTGGGATGCGAAATCCCGTTCGTGTGGCCGTCCTGGTTGAGGGCGGTGCCGATGATCACCCCGTGGATGGGGTCACCATCGGCCACCGCCTGCGATAGCCGTTTCAGAAGGACCATGCCGGCTCCTTCCCCTCGGACGAATCCGTTGGCCCCCGCATCGAACGCTTTGCACCGGCCCTCCGGAGATAGCATTGAAGCTTGGGAAAATCCGATGAATCCGCCTGGGGTAATCATTACCGTGACGCCGCCCGCCAGCGCTGCGTCGCCGCGGCCCGACCGAATATGCTCGCACGCGGCATGCACCGCGGTTAGCGCGGAAGAACACGCAGTATCCATCGCTACACTTGGTCCACGCAGATTGAAGCAGTAGGAGATGCGGTTGGCTGCTATACTGTGGGCGCAGCCGGTGGGTGAGTGCGGACCAATGCCGGAATGCTCCCATGGGGTACTCTGAATTCCCTGATATTCATTGTGAGAGATTCCGACGAAGACGCCGAGCTCCGTTCCCCGATCCAGATCGAGCACGCAGCCGGCATCCTCTATCGCCTCCCAAGCGGTCTCCAGGAGCAGCCGATGCTGCGGATCCACGTAGGGCGCTTCTCGGGGCGAGATCCCGAAAAACTGCGGATCAAACTGATCGATCCGCTCCAGGAACCCCCCTCGTCGTGCGATCGACTTACCTGGCAGCCCTGGTTCTGCATCGAAAAATCGGTCAATGTTCCAGCGATCAGGCGGCACATCGCTCACCGCCTCGCGTCCCTCTTCGAGCAGCTTCCAGAATGATCCTGTGTCGTTTACTCCGCCGGGGAAACGGCAGCCGATTCCGATAATTGCGATGCGATCCTTGGGCATAGAGAGAGAGCTACCATGGCTGAGCGGAGGCTTTTAAGGGTAAAATTCAGTCTTAACAAGTCAATTTAGTGCAGGTCTGTGCCAAAAGGGTTGTCCATTGGGCAGCCAAAACAGGTAGGATTAGAGTATCGTTCGTTCTTCGTCAATACGCGGATCCCGTGGAGACTCCCGGATCGCTTGAGGAATCTCAGTTCCGGGGCAAAAATTTCACGAACGCTTTGGTTTGCGAAAGTTTTGGGCTACAGGTTCGCTATTATGTGCGGCATCGCTGGTATCGTGGATCTAACCGGAAGCCGAGCAGTTGCGGACGGAACCATTGAGAGGATGACCGCCGCGATCATCCATCGCGGCCCTGACGAGGAAGGTTACTTTCGCAGACCTGGCGTTGTTCTTGGGTCCCGCCGTCTCAGTATCGTCGGGTTGGCCGACGGGCAGCAGCCGGTCGCGAACGAAGACCGAAGCGTTTCTGTGATCTACAATGGAGAGTTCTTTGACTATCCTGAGAAACGCGCGGAGTTGGAAAAGCGAGGGCATCGGCTGATCACGCACTGCGACACCGAAATTATCCCACACCTTTTTGAGGAAAGTCAGGAAGGCATGTTCGAGCGCCTGCGCGGCCAGTTCGCTCTGGCGCTCTGGGACGAACGCAACCGTCGCCTGGTGCTCGGGCGCGATCGTTTCGGTATTTGCCCCCTTTACTGGACGCGTCAAGGCGATTGGCTCCTTTTCGCATCAGAAATCAAGGCTCTTCTCGCCTCGGGCATGGTGCCGGTGGAACCGGACCTGCGCGGCCTCGACCATATTTTCACGTTTTCCGCCCTGCCGGGACCGATAACATGTTTTAAAGGCGTGCAGCTCCTGCCACCCGCGCACTATCTCCAGATCAATCTCGGGAATGATCGCGGAGCGAAGTCTGCGATTATCGAACGCGCCTTCTGGGAAATGGATTTTCCCGATCGCGGCGATGAGGACCCTGGAGGCGATCCGCGTGCGCTGGTGGATCGCTTCGAAAAATTGATGCTCCATGCGGTGGAAGAGCGACTGAGGGCCGATGTGCCCGTGGGGGCCTATTTGTCTGGTGGCGTGGATTCAAGCATGATCGCGGCTCTCGCCTGCCATCTCAAGGGGCCCGCTATAAACACCTATACGATCCGGGTTGACGCTCCTGACCTCGATGAACTTAGTGGGGCCCAGCTGGTGGCACGGTACATCGGAACAAAGCCGCCGATCGTGCAGGAATTTGGCGCCGCCGACGTGCTGAACACCTATCCTCAGCTTATCCAAGCCGCAGAGGCTCCGGTCATCGACACTTCCTGTGCGGCTCTGCTCCAACTGGCGCATCGCGTGC
>JAFAKL010000145.1 GCA_019235445.1 Verrucomicrobiota bacterium
AGACAGTCGTGAGACAGTCGAGAGAGTGGCAAAGGTAAACCACAAATTACCCGGATTACTGATATGAATTTCACGTGTTTGCGATTGTCTGTGAGCCCATTGTGCGGCTTCTTGTTGGCCCTGTCGTTTGCAAGTTGCGCAACCAAATTTGAAACGGGCAGCGAACAGGCTTCGAACGCCGATTTTACCCGGCGTTCGACCTTTCGATTTGTTCCTGACAAAAGCCAATCCGCCGCAGAGGCGGTCGGTAGTAGTAATCCCGATTGGCGCGGCATCATCAGCCAGGACATCCTTAAGGTGTTAAACGCGAAAGGGTACCGCTTTTTCCCGAATCGCCAAACCGATCTTCTGGTGGCCTTTCATATCGTGCTGACGGATCACGAGAGTGTGACGACGCTGGACAATTATCTGGGTTATCCGTTAACGCCGACCCAGTCTGCTCAAGCGGATCTTTCGAAATTTCAGGACCCGACTCACCCCGGCGAGGCTTCCAAAGGGACTCTGATCATCGACTTTGTCGATCCCAAGAAGAAGGTGCTGTTATGGCGAGGTTGGGCCAAGACCAATCTCGATCTGAAGCAGTCAGTGGAAAAGCTGCAGGCTTTGGCGAAAGCGTCGGCGGATCAGATCCTGGCGAAATTTCCCAGCCGTCGGTAAGGCAACGAATCAGCGTGTCGGCGGTTCGGGCGTGGCAGAGGGAAACTGGTTCGGCGTGGCGCGAGTTGTCCTTCGAACCAACTATCCTCTAATCAAATCTGTGATCTTATCCTGTTCTCGGGTCAGTGGTGTCGGCGGTTAAATGCGGACATGGCGCGATCGGTTTCTCTCTTGACCGCCTTTTCTTTGAGGTCGTGCCGTTTGTCTACGGTCGACTTTCCCTTTCCGAGACCGATCTCGACCTTCACCCGGCTATTTTTCCAGTAAAGCCGGAGCGCGACGAGGGTCTGACCTTGTACCGCACTGGCAGAAAACAGTTTTATGATCTCCGATTTGTGGAGCAGGAGTTTGCGTCGACGTTTCGGTTCGTGCTGGGTGTGACTTGCGCGTTCATATGGTTGAATATCGGCGTCGTAGAGATAAACCTCGTTATTCTCGACTCGCGCAAATGCGTTATTCAGGTTGGCCAAGCCAGCCCGAATGGATTTCACCTCGGTGCCCTGCAGTTCGATGCCGGCTTCTATCTTTTCGAGAATCTGATAGTTATGGAACGCGCGGCGATTGGAAGCGATCTCGGCGGACATAGATGTCACTAGCGCGAGAGGTCAGAAAAACCCGCTAAACTTTGGGCACAGCTTCTGGTTGAAACTCAAAGGTGAGCTTACCGTCGATTATCTCTTTCAGGGCGACGTCAGCGTTGGACATGCGCGGTCCCACTTCGACGAGGGGGCGGTGACCCATGGTTAACTGCCGCACCCGCTTGGAGACGAGATTCACCAGCAAGGCGGTGTTGGGGATGATTTTTGAAGCTTCCTCAAGAAGTTGGCTGGACATAGATAGGCTCACCTCTGACCCGCAGACCGGTGACAAAGGGAGGGGGAACGTGAGGAGAGAACCTGCGTTTGTCAAGCGTTTTATGGGCGACCTTGAACGGCGAACGGCAACCGGTGAACGCCGAATGCCCCGGCTCAGGCATCCGCGGTAAGAAAATCCAGGTTGTCCGCCGTCAGATTGATCTCGGCCGCGCGAAGCGATTCGTCCAGATCGGCAACTTTTTTCGGTCCGACAATAGGAAAAACGGGAAACGGTTGTGCCAGCAGGTATCCTAAAACGATCTCCCCAATGCTGAAGCCGGTTTCGGACTGGAGTGCTTTGATGCGCTTGTACCGATTTACGTTCTGCGGATGGTGAAACAACCCTTTCACAAGGTCTGAGGCCTGGCCGATGCTGCCGTTGTCCAATCGCCGGAAATATCCGCTCGCCTGAGGAGTGTAAGGAAATGCGGCAAAACCATGCTTTGCGTGCCAGCTGGCGAATGAATCATCGATGTACGCCCAGGTTGGATCACCTTTCTGCGCATCCGCTTTGGCCAGGCTCCATTGATTCTGACTCCCGATAAAACCGGGGACGCCCAACTTTTCCGCGGCGACCCTGGCCTCCTCCGCGCGACTGAGAGTCCAGTTGGAAAATCCGGCATGTCGAATTTTTCCGGCTTTCCGAAACTCCTCCAACATCAGGACGATTTCTTCCACCGGGGTGCCGGGATCATCCCGATGAAGCCAGTAAAGGTCGACGTAATCGACTCCGAGTCGCTTGAGGCTTGAATTCAGGTCCCATTCCACCTCTTCTCTGGACATGCGGGGTTTGCCCATGGAATTGAGCTTGGGATGAGCACCTTTCGTGGAAAGGATGAGGCCGTGCCGGTCCTGACAATTGCGCAGCCATTGTCCGAGAATTT
>JAFAKL010000152.1 GCA_019235445.1 Verrucomicrobiota bacterium
TTTCTTTTTTCCAGGCACTTCGTGCCAGGCTACCCTCGTTTTAATCCCTCCGGGATAAATGCGTCACGGCACCTCCCTGCCGCTGCGATAAGTTAACGCTTATGGGCGCAGCGACAGAACCCCCTGCGTTAAATCCGGTTAAAACCCGGGGCGGAATCCTGTAGTCCCTTCGGGGGCAAAAAAACCGTCTCAAACCCTCTTAACTCAGAAGCGCCATTAGGGTGAGCCATTTACTCATACTCATGACTTTTTGATCCTCCAGGAACGTCAGAGTTCGAGTGTTGCTCCGGTGGAATCGTCCAGGGCGGAGACGGACGCCGTGCGGCCGGCAAGCTTTCTTTTCTGGTCGGCCTTGCGCGAGACTGGGTTGTCTTTCCTGGCGAGGTGCGCAAGTATAGCCGCCTGCACAAGACAGACAGGGAGAGCTTTTATGTTAATCGGTATCGACTGGGGCGGCACGAAAATCGAGGGTATCGCTCTGACAGACGAAGGAAAGGAGATGGTCCGCCTGCGGGAAGAGACGCCCCGCCACAACTACGAGGGCTGCATCCGATGCGTCGTTGGCCTGGTCAAGCACATCGAGCAGGTGACAAGGCAAACCGGCTCAGTGGGAATCGGCATCCCAGGGTCGCTCGAACCAAAGTCGCGGCTCGGCAAAGGCGCGAGTTCCACCTGGTTGCTTGGCCGGCCGGTTGAGCAGGATTTGCGAGAAGCCTTGGGCCGTGAGATCCGGGTTGAGAACGACGCCGACTGCCTGGCGGCCTCCGAGGCAATTGACGGCGCCGGCGCCGGTTATCGCGTGGTGTTTGCTGTCATCCTGGGCAGCGGCGCGGGAGCCGGTATCGCCATTGGCGGGCGGGCGCACCATGGACCCAATAACAGCGCGGGAGAATGGGGACACAATCCATTGCCCAGCCCGAACATTACCGAGATCCCGGGACTTCCCTGCTACTGTGGCAGACACGGCTGCCTGGAAACGTGGGTTTCGGGACGGGCATTCGAGGCGGATTACGCCCGCCACACTCAGTGCGATTTGAAGGCTCTGGACATTGTCGCGAAGATGCGGCACGGAGATCGACTTGCTCGCCTGGTCTGGCAACGTTACGTCAACCGCGTTGCGCGCGGTTTGTCTCTCGTCGTCAATGCGCTCGATCCCGACATCTTCGTTTTGGGAGGCGGTATGTCGAACGTGGATGAGCTTTACACTGATCTGCCGCCGGAATTAGCAAGCTATACTTTCTCGACCGTGTTCGAAACGCCAATTCGCAAAGCGGTGCATGGGGATTCCAGTGGCGTACGGGGTGCCGCCTGGCTGTGGAAGGAAAATTAACTCCATCTCTTTGCTCCCTTGTTGCAGCGATTTTGAAAATTTATGGACCCTTCATCATTGCAGGAACGTTTCGATTTTGCCTTTAACCTCATTCAGGATGCCGGCCAACTCGCCTTCGATTATTTTCGGCGTTTGGATACCCTGACCGTCAAGAGTAAAGGCCCGCAGGACATGGCAAGTCAGGCGGATCTTGACGCCGAAGTGCTCATTCGCGACCGGCTTAAATCGCGGTTTCCAGAAGACGCCTTTTTAGGCGAGGAGACCGGGCACACCAAATTCTCTGCGGGTCAAGGCATCTGGGTGGTGGATCCCATTGACGGAACTCAGCCTTTCCTGAGCGGTCTGACCAGCTGGTGCGTGTCGATTGCCTTCGTGCTCAATGGAACCTTGGAGATGGGCTTTGTCTCCAGCCCGGCGCGCAACGAACTGTTTGCGGGGCGTCGTGACGTCGGCGCAACGCTGAATCGGAAGGCCATTCGAGTCAGGACAGCAACCCAGTTGACGGATGGAATGATTGGCCTTGGTTACTCGCTGCGGGTAACGCCTGACGAATTCTTGCCATTCTTTTCCAGACTGATTCGTAATGGAGGGATGTTCTACCGCGAGGGTTCGGGTGCACTGACGCTATGCTATCTCGCATGTGGGCGTCTGATCGGGTATGTCGAGCTCCACATGAACTCATGGGATTGCCTGGGGGCTCTGGCTATCATTCAGGCAGCGGGCGGCACCATTAACGACTTTCTCTCCGGAGATGGATTGTGGAAGGGAAACCGTGTCATCGCCGGATCCGACCCCCTTTATCCAACCCTGAGTTCCCTTTTCGTGGACTGAATGAGTGGGTAAAAAAGACCTCGTCCGTAGGCCTCAAAATCCTCAGGCCCTGGTGAATTCCATTTCGACTTTTGGATTGCCAAAGCAGCCGCAGCGGATTGGTTGAGCGGTTGAGCGAGAGAGCTCAAGCTTTCTTCTCTGCTTTCGCGAGGAACCGCTCGAAGGCGTGCAAGGTCTCCGCGCTAACGTGGTGCTCAATTCCCTCCGCGTCGGCCCGCGCGACGGATGGCCGAATGCCCAGCGCCTCCAGGAAGGCGATCACCGTTTCATGGCGCGCCTTTGCCTTGGCGGCCAGCTTGCGACCGGCGTCGGTGAGAAAAATCGAACGATACGGTTCGGTCTTGACCAGCCCCTCGCGTTGAAGCCGGTCCACGGTTCGAATGACGGTGACATGAGTCACACCCAACGAGCGGGCCAGATCGGTCGCTCGCGCTTCCCCGTGGCGGGCGATCAGCTCCGCGATAACCTCTACATAATCCTGCGCGCGCTCCTGGGCATGTTGCTGGCGAGTCTGGCGCTGAATGACGGCCGTCTCATGACGGTAAAAGCTCGTTGAAGCCGAGGTGCCTAAGGAATTGACGGGGAAGGGGGCAGGATGGTTTTTCAACGCCATACAACCTTCTGACATAAAATAGTGAGTTTACAAGCCCTGAGGGGGTCCTGAACGCAGGTGGCTGTCGCCGAAGCCGGCGCGAAACGCCCGACGTGCCTGCTGCCATGAACGAATCGCCACGCAGCGCTCGAGGAGCGCGATATCGAGGTCTGGAAGTAGCCGACTCCGCGAGACTGCTTCGTAAGGGGCCCTGTCGTTGGGTAGCGCGAAGATTTCCAGCGCCTGCTGGCGCCAGAACCAGACCTCCGGCACGTTGAATCGACGGTATATCTCGAGCTTGCTGAGGCCGCCGGCGGTGAGGGCGATTTCCAGCGCGAGATCGGGGAACTCTTTTTCCCCATGAACACACCACGATTCATCCGGCTCTGCGCCAGCTTGCTTGAGCGCCTGGCGCATTGTGGCTTGACCTCGGGGCATGATTTCGATGCCGGTTTCCTCGAAATAAACGGCCATTAAATCCCCAATCCATTTCTTGATCCGTTCGTGTTCGTTGGAAGTCGTCATGATTTCGAGCTCTCCTTCCAAGTAGTAAAAACGCGGACCGGGCCGATCGTCCCCGAGCGCTTTGTCAAGATCGAGGTATCGCTCCCAGGAGACGCCGCAGATAACCAGGCGCTCTTCTGACTCAAACCCATCTTCGGTCGGCTCCGGACGAAGCAGCTCCGCGAAGGCCCGCATCTTCTCCTCGCCTGTCAAAAGTTCAACAACCATGGCTAATCCTACGCAGCGGTGCCCGGTCCGGCAACAGGGCAACGGTCGGGGTGTCGGTCTGTCTGCGGGTCGGCGTTCAAGCCTATCGAGGCGCTCACAAGACCGCCGACGATCCCAAATTGCGTTAACTCTCCCTACCGTACGGTGAAATGTTGTTCTACCCTGCCGTTGCGGCCTATCGCTTTTAAAGACCATTCTCCTGGAGCGAGTTGCCAGAAAAAGCGGCCGTCTGGTTGTGGCGGAACAGGTATGTCCCCGACATACCAGTGAACGTCGCTGCCGATGGTGGCCAGCAGTTCTATCATCTGCTGTTTTGGCGGTAAAACCGAATCAATTTCATAGGTTGCATCCGGGCGGGGATTGATGATGCGCGGCTCAGGCCGGATCATCGCAGCAAAGGCATTCTCACGGCTGGAACACCAGCCCGCGTATTCGGCAGGCAACAGGAGGTTTCCTGCCTCCGAGAACCAGGAGGAGGAGTCCTCCGCCGGCTCGGTTCCCGACAGGAAAAGCTCAGTAACCTTCCCCGGGCTGAACCGAGAGGGCAGCAATCCGGTGGCGGAGCAGACTTCCCGCCTGATCAGAGCTTGACTGGGCGGAGGGACCGGGTGGTCGTTGCGCAATAGCTCGTGCATAATTGCCGCCCAAAGGGGGGCCGCGCATTGAATAGCAAACGTATCACGCATCGGGCGACCATCCGAGTTTCCAATCCAGACGGCGACGGTATGTTCCTTATCGAATCCGACAGTCCAGGCATCTCGAAAGCTGCTGCTGGTCCCGGTTTTTGCGGCGATGCGTTCGCTGAACGCCAGAGGCGAATTGGTGCCAAAGCTCTTTTCACGCGCTCCGTTGTCACACAATATATCGGTCACGATTTCTGTCGCTGCCGCCGAGGCTGTGCGGGTTACTGGATAGAACTCGGAGGCAAGCAGTTTTGGCCGGATGGACAATCCGTTGCGCGCGAGACCGGCATAGGCTGCGGCAAGATCGGTGAGCCGAATTTCGGCGTTGCCCAGGATGAAGCCGGCGCCGTAATCTTCCAGTGCGCGGGGGAATTCGAAACCCCACTTCTGCAATTCATAGAAGGCAGAACGCGCGCCAACTTTGCTCAGAGCCACAATCGCCGGGACATTCAATGAGCAGGCGAGCGCCTCACGCACCCGTACGGGGCCCAGATAACGATGATTAAAGTTTTGCGGGTCGTAATCGCTGTACCGGTCACGAATTGCGTCGGGAGTATCGGGGAGCAGTGTTGCGGCGGTGAGGAGTCGGCGATCTATTGCCTCGAGGTAGACAAATGGCTTAAGAGTCGATCCGCAGCTCCGGGGTCGAGTCGAACCATTGACCTGATTGTTCTGGTAGTTCGAAGAACCGACCATGGCGCGAACTGCGCCTGAGGCATTATCCAGGATGACGACGGCGGCGTCTGCTATATCATACCGATTCAGTGACGCGATCTGGGCACCCAGTTTCAGTTCAGCGATCCGCTGGAGATCGAGATCAAGTGTTGTGCGCACCTTACCGGCGATTTCCGGTTGGCGTTGCCGGATCGCATCCACATAGTTGGGAGCAAAACGAGGCAGAGGGAAATGTTCGACGACCGGTGGCGTTTGGTCGAGGAGTCTTCGCTGCGCGCCGGTCAGCAGACCTGATTTGGTCAAGAGATCCAGTGAGCGCGCATATTTGCGCTCCGCGCGATCGGAGTATAGCCAAGGATTAAACCTGGTGGGTGCCTGTGGCAGACCGGCGAGATAGACCGATTCGGCCAGAGACAATTCACGCGCGGATTTGCCAAAGTAAGCACGTGATGCCGCCTCCGGTCCAAGACGGCGATTTCCGAAATTGCTGCGGTTCAAGTATTCGGCAAGGATACGTTCCTTAGTCCAGGCACGTTCCAACTTAAAGGCAAGGATGGTCTCGTAAATTTTGGCCAGCCAGTTTCGCTGCCGTCTGCGGCAAGCGATCTTAATGAGTTGCTGCGTGATGGTTGACCCTCCTCCGACGATGTGGCCGGCTTTAAGATTTCGGAGGCAAGCCCCGCAAGTGGCCTGCCAATCGAAGCCGAGATGTTCATAGAAACGCCGGTCTTCCAGGGTGACGGCGATCCGTGGCAACCAATCGCCCATTTCCGCCAGGGCGATTGGGATCTGTACTCGTGCCTCTGGCGAGGCGAGTTCGGCGATTTCGCGGCCTCGGATGTCGATGAAAGTGGGTGTCCCGGAAAGAGGAACCTGCAATTCCGCCGGCAACGGCAGCCACACGATCCAGAGCGCGACTGCCGAAACAACGATGATGAAAGCTGTTATTCTCCTGAAACGACGCATACACTGGACGGCGAAAGGCCAGAGAAGCGGCTGTCGTACATTGGTGAAATTTGTGTTGCCGGCCACCTGAATGTTCCGGCTGCGGTGGCTCGTGCCAGGACAGAGTAATCACCGCTGCCGGCAAAGAGCTCGTTAAAATAAAGAAGGGTGGAACGATCGCGCAATTCGGAATGCGAAAGCGCAAGCGCTCGGTCCTCAGAGTTTTCCAGGGGAACGTCGAAGAATTTCTGGATCATCGCCAAGCTAGGATTAACCGTTTCCAAACCGGCCGGAAGAAGGTCTTCGAGCGCCACATAGTTCTGAGTCTTCTTGCTATTGACTCGATAGGTAATCAGGATTTGATCACCCAGCCTAAAAGGTGCTTCGGCGGTTCCGATGCGTTTTGGATCAGTCACATTATGGATGACGCGTTCGAGGCGAATGCCTCGACCTCCCCGGTCGGTCTGAGGTGAATCGGTCGTGTATTTAGCGCGGACCAGATAGCTAAGGTTCTGCTGGTCCAATGGCTCTTTGAGCCCAAAATCCGGGAGCAAGCA
>JAFAKL010000312.1 GCA_019235445.1 Verrucomicrobiota bacterium
CATCCTTGCCCTTGATATGGAGTCTGCTCGGGTCGCTTCGGTTTGCCGCCAGCATTCTATCCCCTTCATCACCGCCAGGATGATCTCCGATCGTTACGACGAAAGGATACCCGGAGTATTTCTCCGCCAAAGGATAGAGCGGATGAAAGATCTATGGGAGGCGATCGCTTTTGCGAGCCGAACGGTCGTGCTGCGTCGCAGGTTAGCCGATCGTTTGGTGGCACTGGTCCGCGAGATCAAGCCGGAATACGAACAAAAGAGGTGAACCACAGATTACACGGGTTTCGCAGATTCGGGAGGAGAGCATACGGCTTCCCGTTTCTACCGGCACTCACAATTTCTTTTAATCTTCTTCCGGCCGGAAAGCTCGGCTGATCAGGCGCTCCATCGCCATAGCCGGCAACGCGTTCTCGTAGAGGATCGAATTGACCTCGTCGATAATCGGGGTGGTGACTGCAAGCCGGAGAGCGCAATCTCTTGCGCTTCTGGCGGTGGGCACCCCTTCAGCCACCATCCGCATCGAACTTTGGATGTGTGTCAAGCGTTCGCCGCGACCGATTCGTTCCCCAACCCGGCGGTTTCGGCTGTGACGACTGAAACAGGTCACGATAAGGTCGCCCGCCCCGCTCAGTCCTTGGAAGGTTTCTCTTTTGCCGCCCAGGGCCGATCCTAGCCGGGCCATTTCGGCCAGCGATCTTGTGACCAGCGCAGCCTTCGAGTTGTCGCCCAAGCCCAAACCGTCGGCGATCCCGGCGGCAATCGCGAAAATGTTCTTCAAGGCGCCTCCTACTTCGATCCCAAGAATGTCGGGGCTGGTGTACGCTCTGAAGGATTTGGCGGAGATGACTCGCTGCAGTTTTTTCCCAATCTCTTCTTGTGAAGCGCCAATTACGGTGGCGGTCGGCGTGAAATTTGCGACTTCCACGGCATGATTGGGCCCCGATAATACGGCAATTGGATGCCCAGGAAAGGTGGATGCCAGAATCTCGCTCATGCGCAATCGAGTACCGACCTCGATGCCCTTGACCGCTGAGAGCAGAATGGTCTCGCTCCGAATGGAGGAAGTGGCCGCCAGCAGGGTGGCAATCTCCCGGAGGGCGGTGGACGGGGTGACAAACAAGACGACGTCTGTCTTTCCTGTCTCGGAGAGATCGTTTGTGACCAAAACCGACTTTGGAAGTGCGATTCCGGGGAGATATTGCTGGTTTATACGTTCCCGGTTGAGAGTCTCAGCTAGATCTTTGCGGCGTACCCATAAGCGAACGGCATGCCCATTCCTGGCGATGATTACGGCCAGTGCTGTCCCCCAACCGCCGCCGCCGATGATCGAGATGGTCTCCATGGGCATGAATACCGGACCCGGAGGGGTGGCCTCTACTTTTTCCCGAATCGAGACTCCGTGCCGTTCATAAGGCGCACAATATTAGACTGGTGCCGCCAGATGGCCATGGCGGCAATGAGGACCGAAAAAGCAAAAAGGGTCCAGAAATCAACTCCTGTTTTTGCGACGATTAGAAACACTGCGAAGGGCAGAGCGACCGCTGCGGCAATCGAAGCGAGCGAGACGTATTTGGCCAGGTAGAACAATACCACCCAGACAAGGGCCACGCAGATGATGACAAGAACTGGAAATAACGCCAGAACAACGCCCCCGGAGGTGGCGATCCCTTTACCTCCTTTGAAACCGAGCCAAAATGTGTAGTTGTGGCCTAAAATGCAGCTGATGGCCGCAATAACTCCGCCCAGAACAGGGCTTAACTGGGAGTGGGCCGCAATTAGGATCCCAAGCTTGACGGAGAGAAATCCTTTAAACGAATCACAGAAAAAGACCAGGTATCCCCATTTTTTGCCCATCACACGCAACACGTTCGTTGCACCGATGTTTTTGCTGCCTTGCTGGCGAATATCGACGTCTTGAGACCTGGCTACCAAATACCCGCTCGGGAGAGAGCCAAGGAGATAACTTACGAGCGCAATCAGCAACCAGATCATAGATGGGATTTAATGCGGGGAAACTTGTCCTTTCATTCCAACGGTCCGTTTCTTCGGCGCAGAATACTGACAAATTGCGTCGGTCCAGTGCGACGGTCGAGAGGTTTTCACCGCCGACGTCAGGAAAATGACTTTGAGAAATAATGATCGTTTGCAATGATGAGGGGGCCAATGCACGAAATGACCTGCATCGAACCGGCAACAATCGAGGATCTTCCGTCGCTTGCGGAATTGCTCATGGAACTCTTTTCGCAAGAGAGAGATTTCAGGCCGGACTACAATAACCAGATGCGCGGGTTGCGTTTGATCCTGGAGCAACCGAACCGAGGCCGAATCTTCGTGCTTCGCAGTGCCAACCAGATTATTGGGATGATCAACCTTTTGTTCACTATCAGCACGGCCGAAGGTGGGTTTGTTATCCTTCTGGAAGATTTGATTATCTCCAGAAATTTCCGCGCTCAGGGGATGGGAGGTGAACTCCTAAAATATGCCCTCGAGTATGCGCGGCAGAAAGGTTTCTTGCGGATCACGCTTCTGACAGATCGAATCTGCGACGGTTCGCTTGCCTTTTTTGAGAAACATGGGTTTCAAAGGTCTGACATGATTCCGATGCGCCTTTATTTAGGTGCCGCCGCTGAACTCCGCTCGCCACACGCCTGATTGCTTTTATGGCCGCCTTTGTCGACTTGGGTTTTGCCAAAGTGGATGTCGGACGATTGGAGAGGAGGGGGTTCCCGGAAGCGGCCTTGGCCACGGGCAAGACCCCGGATGATGTGACGCAGATTCTTCAAGCGCTGGTGGAAAAAAATGGAATCGCCTTAGCTACTCGCGCCGGATCGCAGCATTTCGAAAGGGTAATCCAAGTGCTTCCCGATGCCCGTTTCGAATCAGTTGGACGGTGTATCGTGATCGAACGAACGCCACTGCCGCGTCTCTCAGGCAAGGTAGCCGTGGTGAGTGCCGGCACAACCGATCGACCAGTGGTGGAAGAGGCTCGAGTGACCCTTGAGCTCTTCGGGAACAGTGTCGAGATCATCCAGGATGTCGGTGTCGCGGGAATTCACCGCGCCCTGGCAGCGCGGGATCGAATCGAAGCTTGTTCCGTTGCCATTATCGTGGCGGGAATGGACGGCGCGCTGCCAAGCGTGATGGCGGGACTGGTGAGCACGCCGGTGATTGCTGTACCAACCAGCGTAGGATATGGCGCGAGCTTTGGCGGAGTGGCCGCCTTGCTTTGCATGCTGAACAGTTGCGCCAGTGGTGTCACGGTAGTCAACATCGACAACGGTTTTGGGGCCGCGTATGCTGCCTCATTGATCACCCGGACCATCGGCGTATCGATCGGAAACAAGCTTTCCGCCGATCCAAACGCGTCGAACCGCAAACCGGTCATCGAAGAGTAACAGATCAGCGGTTTTGGTCGGCCGAATGGATCCAAAGCGGTCCTCGATGCCTAGAATGGTTGCTGGAGTAAGGGACGCCATGCGCACAGCGGCGAACAGCGGTACTTCAGCCTGCTGAGTCATCGTACAAACCAGGTCAATCATTCTAGCCAAACTCCCGGCCAAGGCGGTCTC
>JAFAKL010000332.1 GCA_019235445.1 Verrucomicrobiota bacterium
TATTCAGGCGATTCAAAATTTGTTACCCGGCTCGCTCGCCCGAGCGCCTCTGGCTGAAGCGCTGGCCGTCAAAGGTCAACCGGACGGAGTGGGTGTCTGGGGTCGCTGGAACGCAAATGGTCCCGGCACAGCTTGTCTCTTTCATGAACTGAGACTAGGCCGCAATTTTACCTCCTTCGACGAGGCGAAGCGAGGCGATTTCATGAAAATCTTTTGGACTGATGCGGTCGGCATGCGAGAGCACGGTCATTCAGTAATTTATCTGGGCAGAACGATGGACCACGGAGTCGAGATGATTCAGTTCTGGTCGAGTAACAAGCCGGGCGGTTACGGTTTCAAAAAAGTGCCGCGTTCTCGCATTCTTTACGCCATCTTTTCACGGCTTGAAGCTCCTTCCAATATCGAGGGCTCCGTGAACCTGGAAAAAAAGAACAGGTACCTGGCAGGCCTTATCACGAAAGAGTCTTCATTCAGCGAAGCCCTGGAGCAGTCCGGAGTCACTCGTCAGTAGCTAATCGCCTTTCCCGGAAATTGCAATGTTGGCGCAGAGTCCTCGCTTCGCTGGGGTGCTCAGAGGGAAAGCGACAACGCTTAGCCTCTAACCTTGTATCTTACGAGGGGAGCTACTAACCTAAACCCAGCATCCGGACCCCCGCCTGACCGCCGCCAAGGCGGCGCAAAGCTTGCGCAATTTACCGCCGAAATAGAATTTGCATTTCGGCAGAATTCGCCCACCATTTGCGGGTGCGAGGCCCCGGCGCGCGCCTGAAGGTTTGAAAATGAGCAAAGAATCTCCCAAAAAAAAGAGTGGTTCCCGAACAACATCTGAATCGGCTCCATCCGAGAGAACTCCGGGGCAGAGAACTAGAGGCAAGGCTCCCGTTGAACCGGAGGACAAACTGAAGTTTGAAGATCTAGGGCCTTTGCCGACTGGATACGGCAACATGTTCTTGATTGCACGCGATCCGCACTGGCTTTTCACCTATTGGGATTTTGACTACGCGAAATTTCCCACCCCGCGAAAGCTATTTATCCAAGTCTATCAAAACGACAAGCTTGAATCGGTGGTTGAGATAAATGAGATCGCGCGGAACTGGTACATCCCGGTCCAAACAGCCGCATCCGATTATAGGGTGATATTCGGGTACCGAGACGCGCAAGACGCCTGGACCAGCGTAGGCAAAGCAGGGCCCGCTCAAACGCCCCCTGAATCGATCAGCGCAAATTGGGAAACGCAGTTTGCCACTGTGCCGTTCCACCTCAGTTTCAATTTTCTCCTCGACGTGGTTGCGGCAGCCAGGTCGGAAGGCCAACCATTGACCGAAACGCTCGCCCGCTTACAACGGACAGCCTTGGGAAGCCAAAGCGAGTCTTCGAGTTGGGGCGGTGAACAAATCAAGGTCCTGGAAACGCTGCTGGGAAAAGGATTTCTCGATCGGCTCTTTTCCATGAGTTCCCAGGATGTCCTGCAATTTCTCCATTCCGAGCTGAGCGGTCGCATGGATTCGGAATCGGCCAGTGAACTCCTCGCCAAAGGACGTTTGGCCGCGTTGCTGGCTCCGACGGAGTCCAGTTTGTTCAGCGCTTCCCTCCAGGAATTTGCACGCCAGGAGGTGTCGAGCGGACAAGTGAGCAGTTTCAACCGCTCAGAAATCGGAGGAGTCTCCTCTCAACTTGGCGGAATCTCTTCAGAGGTTGGCGGGATCTCCTCAGGGGTCGGGGGAATCTCTTCCCAGATTGGCGGAATCTCTTCGCAACTTAGCGGCCTCTCGTCCGAAGTTCTGGCCGGCGGCAGCGAAACGCTGGCGAGCTGGCAAGCCGGAGTGAGAGAAATCATTTCGCAATGGGAGCAGGCTCTCAGTTCCCTCGGGCTTGGCAGCGAAGTCATGGCGAGCTGGCAATCGGGCATGGGTGAGATTGCCTCCAGTTTTGCCAGCGCAGTCACTTCGTACGGCCTGAGCAGCGAAACATTGGCCAGCTGGCAGGCGGGAGTCGGCGAGATCTTTGCCAAATGGGGATTGGCGTTGAGTTCGTACGGAGTCAGCAGCGAGATGCTGGCCAGTTGGCAAGCCGGTCTTGGTGAGATCACCTCAAGCTGGGAGACTCTGGTGAGCTCTTATAGTCTTAGCAGCGAGGTCCTGTCGAGCTGGGAAACAGCCTTCGGTTCATTCGGTGTCAGTTCATTTTCCGTAGGATCTGAACAGTTAGCCAGCTGGAGCGGCCTGGAGGTTGGTCGGTCAAGCTGGGGTGCCTCGGAGTTTGGCCTCTCAAGCTGGAGCGGGTTGGAGTTCAGTCTTTCAAGCTGGGGCGAGCTGGTTTCAGAAAGCAGTCTCTTCAGCGCCGTGGGGGCGAGCTGGAGCGCACAGCCTTTTGGCCAGCCCGGACGCGAATTTTTCATGCATGTGAACGCGGAAGTGATCTTTTATGGCGGAACTGATCCGCAGGCAAAAGTCACCATCGCGGGCAGACCGGTTCAACTCCAGCCAGATGGAACGTTCCGGTATCATTTTAAATTCCCGGACGATGACTTCGAAATTCCGATCGTTGCCGTGTCTCCGGATGGTGTTGAAACGAGGGCAGCCGTTCTTTCACTTCGACGAGATACAGCCCGATACGGAGATGTCGGTGCTACGGGCCAACCTGAACACTTAGGGATACCCATGGGCCAAAAGCATTAGTTCGGTTCCTTCAATCGGCAACGCTTCCGGTGCGAAAGTTTAAAGTAGCTCGGGTTCTTTCGTGTGGATAGAACGAAGGAAATCATCACCGAGTTGCAAAAATCCTACGCGATCGAGCTGGAAACGATACAGAATTACCTTGCTCACTCGATCGGTCTACAGGGGCCGGCCGCGGAAATCATCAGAAAATCGCTGGAAGAAGAGGTCGACCTTAAGCTTAAGCACGCTCGGCGGCTGGCAAAGCGAATCGGTTTTCTGGGGGGCCGCCTCCCCGGCTCACTTGAGTTGCCACGAGACCAGCATTTCCTGCAGCCACCTCTGGATAGTGAGGATGCCCTGGCTGTGATCCAGGGTGTCATCAGGGCGAACGAAGCCTCCATCCGGCAGTATCAAAAGATCCTCGCCTTGACCGAGGGACTCGATTACATCACGCAGGATATGGTGATCGACCTCCTCTCCGACGAACGAGCACATGGCCGGCTTTTTCTCGGTTTTCTGGCCCGAAAGGGAAAGTAAGATGGCGTACCGCAAAAAGGACCGGCTTCTCGAGCGCTACCTCAAGTACCTTGATGTCGAGAGACACGCGTCTCCACGCACCGTCGTCGCATATCGCCACGCCCTGGCGAAATGCAAAGATTTTGTGGGCAAGATTTCCTGGGCGAAATGTCAAGCCCAACAGTTCCGCACTTTTCTGCTCGACTGCATGAAGAAAGGCATGGCCAGATCGTACATCCGGCTCACGTTTGCCGCGCTGCGCAGCTTCTACAAATACCTCGTCGAACGAGAAGGATTTCGCGCTAACCCTCTAAGAGAAGTTCAACTGCCAAAGATGGAAAAAAAGCTGCCGATCGTTCTGTCCATCTCGCAGATCGATGAGCTGTTGACGGCGCCGAACAAGTTTGAACGCTATGCGCAAGCTCCTGTCTGGGCTGCAGCGCGCGATGCTGCAATACTGGAGCTTTTCTACAGCAGCGGTCTGCGCCTAAATGAACTGGCCGTCCTGAACGTCGCCGATGTCGATACATTCAGCGAAACCGTCCGGGTGCTGGGAAAAGGCCGGAAAGAGCGGATCGTTCCAGTGGGACAGATTGCCCTGAAGGCAATACAGCACTACCGGTCCGAAGCGAACGTACACTCGGGCCCGTTATTCGTCAGCAAACTGAGGAAGCGATTGTCTGCGCGATCCATCTGGCTGATGTTAAAAAAACACCTATCTCAGACTTCGATTCAGCTTCACGTCAGTCCACACAAACTTCGCCACAGTTTTGCAACGCATCTTCTGGACAACGGAGCCGATCTGCGCAGCGTCCAGACGCTGCTGGGACACGCCAATCTGTCGACGACACAGATTTACACGCACCTCACCATGGAGCGTGTCAAGAAGGCGTACGACGAAGCGCACCCGCGATCCTGACAACTAATCTCCGTTTTGCATTATGACGACCGTCATCCCCCAAATTCCGACCAGATCCGAAATTCCGGAAGCAGATACCTGGGATCTCACCCCTCTATTCGAGACAGAAGAAGATTACCGAAAGGTGTTTTCTGAATTGAGAGACGCTTACCCCAAGATCCTGGAGTTCAGAGGCCGTCTCGGAGAATCGGCTGATATGCTGCTAGCCTGCCTGGAGTACGACAAGCAGCTCGAGCAGATCGCCGAACGGCTCGGCCATTACGCTTCCCTCAGAAACTCAGAGGATAGTTCGAATGATCAAAATCTTTCTCGTCGCGCAGAGTTAACCAACCTGCTTACCAATGTCCATGAAGCCGGCTCTTACATTAATCCGGAGATCCAGGCAATCCTCGATGAAAAGTTTCAACGGTTCCTGGATGACCCGAAGCTTGCCAATTGGAAGATTTCTCTCTCCAAGCTCCGCCGATTCAAGCCGCACACTCTTTCGGAACCGGAGGAACGGCTCCTGACTCTGGGTGCGCCCGTCCTTCGTGGCCACTCGGATACTTTTTCACAGCTCACGAACGTCGACATGAAATTCGGGGTCCTGACCACTCGCGATGGCCAGGAAGTTGCTCTCTCCCAGAGCACTTATCTGTCCTTCCTGCATAAGCAGGACCGCGATTTGCGACGCAGAGCATTTCACCATTTCTACCAGGAGTTTGAGGATCATAAATTCAGCTTGGCCTCTGCCTTGATTTCCTCGATCCGAGCCGACGTTTTCTCCGCGAGGATTCGCAATTACCCATCCGCCCTCCAGGCAGCGCTATTTGGAGACAACATCCCTGTGGATGTGTACAACAACTTAATCTCCACGGTTCGCAAACACCTTCCTATTCTCCACGAGTACTACGATCTCCGCCGCGAGCTCTTGAAAATTGAAGACATTCACCAGTATGACACCTTTGTCCCGCTGGTCCCAGAGATTGAGGCCGACGTTGACTTCGATCAAGCTATCGATCTTGTCATCCAATCTCTCAGTCCCCTCGGGCCGGAATATGTTGAGACGCTTCAAAACGGGTTACGGTCCCGATGGGTAGACCGTTACGAAACGAAAGGGAAAAGAAGTGGAGCATTCTCCTCCTCGAGTTATGGGAACCCTCCCTTTATCCTGATGAACTATAAAAAGGATGTATTTTCCGACGTGTTTACTCTTGCTCACGAGGCCGGGCATTCGATGCACAGCTGGTTTGCGCAGGAAAATCAACTCTTTCAGGATTATGGGTACCCAATCTTTCTCGCGGAAGTCGCCTCGACCTTTAACGAAGAATTGCTCACTCACCACCTTTTGGAGCGGGCGCCGGATACGGCGATGCGGGCTTACCTCATTGATCGGCAGATCGAAGACGTCCGTCAGGTCCTGTTTCGTCAGACGATGTTTGCCGAGTTTGAAAAACGGGCGCACGAAATTGAGGAAGCCGGCGGTCCACTGACCCTGAATGTGTTCTGTGAACTCTACCGCGAACTGCTCGCCGCTTACTTCGGGCCGCGTTTCTCGATCGATGATCAACTAAGTATAGAGTGCCTTCGGATCCCGCATTTTTACTCGGCCTTCTATGTCTACAAATATGCGACCGGGATCTCTGCCTCTCTAGCGCTAGCCGAGAGAGTGCTGAAAGGGGGCGCCACGGAGCTGGACGCCTATCTGGGTATCCTCAAATCGGGCGGAGCAAAATTCCCCATCGATACGCTTCGGGATGCCGGTGTCGACATGCAATCTCCCGATCCGATCGAGAGCGCAATGAAGTTGTTCCAGAGCAGGATCGGCCAGCTGCGCGAATTGCTGTTGGAATAACGGATGCAAACAACCCTTCTTTGGCCGAACAGTTGAAGCAGTGACATTTACTGAATCAGCTCCTCACTCTTATCCACACGAGCTGTCGGAACAGATTTGGTCGCTCTGGAAGGCAGCAAGTGGCGCAGACACGCTCCTCGACTCGGCCAAAAATCTGAATGTTTTCCTGAGCATCGCTTACCAAGCGAGTCTGCTGATGGAAGAGGGCCGCCCCGTCGAATGCCGTATCGCGCTTCTGGGACAAAAGGAACTTGAACCCAGTGGTCTGACTTGCATCGGCTTCCATGCCGTGCGCTTCGCAAAGCGCCGAATCTTCGCGGAGCAGGAAGTTCGCCGGTTGTCACCGGCAACCGGTTTTTATCGATCGATGATTGCGGTTGAATGGAGCGCCCAAAGCGGATTCCAAATTTCCGGGATGATTCACACCGGCGCATGGTCCCGGGACTTGACGGTTGCGGTTGATTCACTGAACCATCCCATCCCGGATTGGCTGATCATTCATGTCCGAGGTCCGGGAAACCTTGTCATTCACCGGGGCTCTGAGCGCATCGTGACGTTGCTCAATGGTCGCGTCGAAGGACACGGTTTCGATTTGTTTGCTTCTTCGTGGTTCATGGAGCGCTATCGGACGATCGAGGACGGGTTGGCCGGGGAAGTCACATCCAATCTTCCGGGTGAAATAGCCATTCGTGACGATCTCGCAGAACAAATCGGAATTGCGTTTATGCGCCGGGTCATTCGGGAAATCAGGAATTCCAGGCATGGAGGCACGATCGTATTCGCACCGAGATCCTTGATGGCCAATCTCCTGAAACCAAGCGGTCCCTTGCGCGCAAAGTATCGGATCGAAGAACGCTGCACGGCATCTCCCTTTGCCGTCATTCTCGAGGATGTTACCCGGCGTCTGGCTCACTTCGCCCTCCTCAAGGGAGAATCGTCAGCCGGCTGGCGAGAGTACCTGGCGTGGTACGAGGAGTTCCCGTACACCTTCAGCCAACGCTTTGTCGAGCTGGCTTTGTGGCTTTCGGACCTCACGGCTGTCGACGGTTGTCTGCTCATCGATCATAACTTCACCCTCTTTGGCTTTGGCGTGGAGATTCAGGTCCCCAGTTTTGAAGATGAAATGGTGTATCGCGCCCTCGATATCGAAGCGCAAAACTGCGTCCTGGAGTCCATGGAGAGTGCCGGAACCCGCCACCGCACTGCCTACCGTCTTTGCCGTGAGTTCGCGCCATGCCTGGCCATTGTGGTTTCACAGGACGGCGCCGTGAAATTCGTGGCCAGCCACCAGGAAAAAGTGACCTATTGGAATCATTTGGATTTCTGATCGAATCGCAGGCGGTAGTATCATAGGCGTTCCGCCTGTGTTCTTGATCGGGGCGACCCCGCCGAGCGCTCGTCGTCAGTAGGCCGCCTGTGCACCCTTGATATTTTTCTTCTGGATCCAGGGCATCAATCCGCGCAGCCGTTCACCCGTCTTTTCAATGATGTGCTTTTCCCCTTCCTTGAGCAACCTCTTGTAATTCGGCAACCCCTCCGCGTATTCCGCAATCCAGCCTTTCGCGAATTTGCCGCTCTGGATCTCTTTGAGGGCTTTCTGCATCCTCTTTTTTACGGAACCATCGATGATGTTCGGACCCACCGAGACGTCCCCCCATTTCGCCGTTTCGGAGATGGAAAACCGCATTCCCGCAATCCCCGATTCATACATGAGATCCACGATCAATTTCAGCTCATGCAAACATTCAAAATAAGCCATCTCCGGTTGATAACCGGCTTCCACGAGCGTTTCGAACCCCTTTTGCGCGAGTGAAGTCAGACCGCCGCACAAGACTGCCTGCTCCCCGAAAAGATCCGTTTCCGTCTCTTCTTTGAACGTTGTTTCCAGCACTCCCGCACGGGTCGCGCCAATTCCCTTCGCCCACGCCAATGCCAGCTTCTTGGCTTGCTTGGATGGATTCTGGTAAACCGCAATGAGCGACGGGACGCCTTTCCCCTCCAGATACTGCCGGCGCACGATGTGCCCCGGGCCTTTTGGCGCAACCATAATCACGTCCACTTCCTCGGGAGGCACAATCGTCTTGAAGTGCACCGCGAAACCATGGCTGAACAAGAGCGCTTTCCCGGTTTGCAGCTGGGGCGCGACTTCGGTTTCAAAGATTGACGCAATCTTGAGATCCGGTGTCGCGAAGAAAATGATATCGGCCTTTTTTGCCGCTTCACCGACTTCCATGACTAGGAATCCATGCTCTTCGGCGGCCGGTATAGACTTGCTTCCTTTGTACAGGCCAACCACCACTTGTACTCCACTGTCCTTGAGGTTGAGCGCGTGCGCGTGACCCTGGGATCCAAATCCGATCACCGCGCAAACCTTTCCATTGAGGTGAGCAAGGTCGGCGTCTTTATCGGTATAGACTTTTGCTGGCATAATCTTATGACTGGAAAAGGCTCTTATTCCACTCGGGCCATGGCGACTTTACCAGTGCGCGTCAAGTCGCTGATGCCGAAGTTTTCCATCAGTTTCAGGAACTTGCTAATTTTGCTTTCATTGCCGGTAATTTCGATGGCCAGACGCTTAGGCTGAACATCCACGATCTTTGCCCGGAAAATGTCGCATATCTGCATCACTTCCGACCGATTCGCCGAATCGGCGTTCACGCGGAGCATCACCAGTTCACGATCAACGTAGTCTCCGTCTCGGAAATCCTGTATCTCGATCACGTCAACGAGCTTGTTCAACTGTTTTGTGACCTGCTCGAGAACCGTGTCGTCCCCGCGTACTACAATTGTCATTCTGGATGCAGAAGGATCATTGGTCGGCGCAACATTGAGGCTGTCAATGTTAAATCCGCGTCCGCTGAACATGCCGGCAATTCGCGCGAGAACACCGAACTTATTTTCAACCAGAACAGATATCGTGTGACGCATAATGAGGGATAGGCATCATCTCGGGAAAACGTCCAAAATCAATAAAAATTCTGCGACTACTCGCTTTTCCCGGAAGCTGTTGTGATCTGTCAGAACACGTGCAACTGTCCCGGCCTCACGTTATGCCAGTATTCACGCCGCCCAAAAAACGATACCTCGGATACATCTTTGATTGCGACGGCACATTGGCGGACTCCATGCCGGTGCACTACCGGGCTTGGGTTGATACCGTGCAGAAGTATGGCGGGCAAATACCGGAAGATCTCTTCTATGCTCTGGGCGGTTGGCCAAGCGCAAAGATAGTCGAGTTCTTAAACCAGCGATTCGGTACCGCACTCAACCCAGCGATCGTCGCCTCGGAGAAGGAAAATCTTTATCTCGAGCGGATCGGAACGATCCAACCCATTCGGCAAGTAGTCAACTTCGCCCGCGAAGTCGCAGAATTTGCGAAAATCGCAGTAGCCTCCGGAGGCATTCTGCCTGTGGTGAAAAGGACCCTGGAAACGATCGGATGCAAAGACTTTTTCCCGGTCATCGTCACTAGCGAACAGGTCAAACGAGGAAAGCCGTTCCCGGATATGTTCCTCGAAGCAGCCCGCCGCATGAGCGTTCCTCCCTGCGACTGTCTGGTCCTCGAAGACAGTGTCGCGGGCTTCGAGGCCGCAAAAGCAGCCGGAATGGACTACGTCATCGTCGGCAGGCCCTAGTGTCCTGTCCCCTAAATAAGCACTCTCAGCGCGATTCTGGCCAGCTCATTTGCCCAATTGCGTCCGCCGGATAACTGCTTTTTGAGTAAATGTTGCTCAGCGGTGCACCGCTTGGCTGCCCTAGTCCCCAAAGCAATAGCCTCTGGGCGTCATCGAACAACATGCGGTGAGTGCCGCCAAGCTGAACAAGGATAATATCTTTCCCCCCTAGCGATGCGCTTGAGACGAGGCAGCGGCCGCTCATCTCGGTGTAACCTGTCTTCATGCCGTTGAAAATGGGCGAACGTGTCACGAGATGGTTGGTCGGCTCCAGAAAACGCCGCCTGCCTGAACTGTAAGTAAATGTGAGGCCCGGTAGACGCATAAATTCGCGGAGCGTCGAATTGTGATAGGCGGCAAAAGCAATTCGTGCCATATCGCGCGCGGTCGAGAATTGACCCAGTCTCGGGAGGCCATTCGGGTTAATAAAATGGCTGTTCTCAGCCCCTAGCTGGGCGGCCTTCGCATTCATCAATTTTGCGAAGGAAGCAACATCGCCGGCATCGTTTCGAGCGAGGCATACAGCAGCATCATTACAACTATGCACCAGCATGGCTGCCAGAAGTTGTCTTTTGGTATACACTTCCCCCGGCCTGATCCCAAGCTTCGTCGGCTCAACCGCACAATCCTCGGGAGCTACCCGGACACTATTGTCCAGTCCCCCATGGTCCGCGATCAGCAGCGCCGTGAGTAGCTTCTGTGTACTGGCCACCGGTCGCGGGATATCTGGATTTTTGAAAAAAACAACCGCTCCAGCCTTGGCATCAATCATAATGGCGGAATTCGCCACGGTGACCGGTGCGCTTGCAGGGTACACTGGAAACGCCCCCAGGGACGGCGGAGTTTGTGCAATCCCAACACCCGCCACTGCTGGCAAATTATTCGTGGTGCTCCAGGAATTCGCCCGCGGCGTCGGTTCGGCAGAGGGTTCGTTATCGAACGGCAGAGCTCGGCGAACCAATGGATCGCGAGCGCGGCCATGTTGACACCCCACCCAACCGATCCACCAACCAAGCACCAAAAACAGAATCCAGCGCTCCGGCATATTCCGCGATTTCTATTCCAAATTCGAGCGCTGCGCAACAGTTGCTGAATTCGGTATAAAATTTGTTCAACTTTCTCCAGATCCCCGTATGATCAACGCGCATGAAATTTCCAGTTGTTCGCCTGGTCGTGTGCGCGACTCTGTCGATCCTCTTCCTTGGTTGTGCCAGCCGCTCCCTGCCAGAGTATGAAGATCCACTGCCACGCAGCCAGTTTATGAAAGTGCGAACGACCGCTTACACTGACACGGAGAGCGATCATCGGCGCTACGGCAATTCAAGCGCAGCCGGGACGACTCTCGCATCGGGCGCTATCCGCAGCGCTGCCGCCGACTGGGCCCGTTGGCCGGCCGGCACCAAATTCTTAATCCTGGCTACCGGTCAAGTGTATGAGGTCGACGACTATGGCTGGGCTTTGTCCGGCCGGAACACGATTGACCTCTATTGCTCATCTTGGGCGGAAATGAATAATTGGGGCGTGCGGCGTGTTACGATCCAGGTCCTGGAATGGGGGGATCCCTGGAAAAGTTATCACCTCCTGACACCACGACGCGATTACGCGCATGTCCGGCGTATGCTTCAAGAGATTCGTACCTTCTACTGACAGGAGGAGTCAGAAAACAGGAGTTGCAGGAGCTTCCCTATCGTCCTCGGTTGACCAAGAAATCTAGCTTAGCTTAGGGTATGTGTACAGCGAAGTCTTCGACCTCAAACCGA
>JAFAKL010000388.1 GCA_019235445.1 Verrucomicrobiota bacterium
TTCTCTACGCCAACACCGTGCTCCCCGGTATGCGGACACGCCACCGGGGACGCATCATCAATGTGGCGAGTATGCAGGCCATACCCATAATGTCCGCCTATGTCGTAAGTAAGACCGCCATCATTCGCTTCAGTGAAGCCCTGGCGCTGGACACCGTTGAAGATGGCATCCAGGTCTTTGTCATACATCCTAGAACAGTTCGCACACCGATGAATGAATATGTCCGTGATTCGCCGGAGGTGGCGAAGAGTGCTCCCGGGCTGCAGCAGTGGTTCCAGAATCTGTATGCTCAAGGATTCGATACGCCGATTGAGCGCTCCCTGCAAAAGAAAGCGAAGAAGCTCTGCTGCGAGGACCGCTCCTCATCGAAGCGCAAAAGTGGTTTGATCAGAAAGCCAGGATCTTTCAGACCAGGAACGGAATGAGAGCGGTTTAGGCAAGCAGCACGCTCGTTACACGAAGCACCTGTTAAACTTGGCCCCGTTTACGATTCTTACTTTCTATAAGCAAGCTTAATTCTAAAGCTCGAGTCATTATTAGAGTAAGCCAGTTGTCCCGCAAAGCCACTATGTCGACCGCCGCTGACTTCTATAATCCGCTCTTGCCCGCGCCGTCACAGGACCCGTGGGTGATGGTGCACGAAGGAATGTTTCACGCCTTAAACACCGATGGGCGTAGAATTTTTCTGCGCCGCTCTTTTGATGTTCTTAGTCTTTTTGCGCAGCCTGCCGTCATCGTCTGGAAGGCACCAGCAAGCGGCCCCGGCTCCAAGCACCTCTGGGCCCCCGAACTTCACCGACTCGACAGCCGCTGGTTTATCTACTACGCGGCAGATGATGGCCGCAACCGGAACCATCGCCTCTGGGCGCTCGAAGCGGAGAGCGACGATCCCGCCGGACCTTATTGTAGCAGCGGTATAATACAGTCGGGCGGCTGGTCTATTGACGCCACCGTGCTGCCGGGTCCGTCCGGAGAGCATTTCCTGTTGTGGTCCGGTTGGGAGGGGGCCGTCAAAGGCGCGCAGAACCTCTATATTGCCCTGCTGGCGGATCCGGTAACCTTGGCGCCCCCTCGGACGCTGCTCACTCGACCAACCGAATGTTGGGAGCAACGCGGCGGTGCCATCTGCGAGGGACCGGCAGTGCTGCAACGGGGTGAGGCGACCTGCGTGGTTTATTCGGCAAGCGCTTCCTGGACGGGGCATTCTTGCCTAGGGATGCTTGTCAACGAGAGCGGCGATTACTTAAATCCCGGGGCTTGGAAAAAAATGGGACCGGTTTTCTCGCGCACATCGCAAGTATGGGGCGTCGGTCATGCCAGCCTCGTGGCCCAAGACGAAGCTGGGCTGATCTTCTATCATGCGAAAACTCGCCGCCATCGTGGCTGGCGTGACCGAAACGTCCGCGCTCAAATTTTCACTTGGAACAAAGAGGGACTTCCCTGTTTCGGTGAGCCTGTTAGCACATTCTCATCCGCGAAATCACGGAAGCCGAGGTATGGGGCTGGGTCTGTCCATAGCGATGCGGGCGCGACGCTCGCTCCACTTTGATCTATTGTGTCTTCTCTAGACAGAACTAGATCGCGACCGCCACTTCAATCCCCTACTGTACCCTCCCCTCGTTCACCATCTACTATTGCGCACACGAAGGTGTCCGTCACCTTTGACCTGAAGTCTTCCCCAGCTATCCAACGCCGAAGCGGGCGATCGCTCTTCCCGAGCTCCTTGGACCACGACGACGCGTACGATCTAAACCGCAATCGGCCCTCGTCAAAATAACCTTGCGCCCCCAGTCCCTCTTCACCTGTGAATCTGTGTTTTCCCCCCCAAAATCTCCCATCAGAATTCATACTCCTTACCGGGTTCAGGGACTATCACCCTCACCCCTGGTAGCTCCCTTGAAATCCGCGAACTAAACCAGGAAACCGCCGGCGGATCCCCGTGCACCAGGATCACCACCTTCGGCGATATCTTCCGGATGTAGTCAAAAAGCAGCTCTCGCGGCGCGTGGGCGCTGAAGTCAAATTCACTTACCTGGCAGGCCAATCTCCGGCTCGGCAGACCCTCGTCGAGTTGCACCAAATCACCGGGCTGCGCCGCCTTTAACCGCCCAGCCGGTGACTCTGGATCCGCGTAACCGACAAAGAATACCGACTGATTGGGATCGGCCAGGAAGCGTTCCGCCAGTTGGTTCGACAATGTTTTCTCGGTCATCATCCCACTGGAAAGGGCATAAATCCGTCGTCGGCCAATCTGCGTCTTTTGCACATCGCGACTGCTAAGGACCTGTGGTCCGATCGAATCCAGAAGTTGCAGACCTTCATATTGCCTGGGCGCGTGAGATGCCAATTGATCGTGTAAAACCGTGATCTTCGTGCTCAGGCCACCGATATAGATCGGAACATGCTGCAGCGCGCCTTGACGCTTGAACAAATGAAGCATGGTCAGTATCTCCTGGGTTTTCCCAAGGGCAAATACCGGAACCAGGATGGATCCTCCTTTTTCGAACGAATCTCCGATCGCAGCAAGAAACCGCTGTTCCTCCGCTTTGCGAGAATAGCCCGGGTCGAGTTCACGATCGCCCCGCGTCGTTTCAATAATCAGAATATCTATGTCCCCTTGCGGGAAATCGGCACCTCGCATCAGCGTCTGCTCCAGGAAGTTCACGTCGCCCGTGTAGAAAACCTTTTTTCCTTCCGCTCGCAAGAGAATCCCTGCTGACCCCAGAATATGACCCGAAACATACATTTCGAATGTCAGTTCGTGGTTAGGCCTTGAAATTCGCTCTCCTTCGACAGTCCAATATTGCCGAAACCCAACGCTCTGCCACTGCTCGGAGGCATGGTCGGCCTCGCGATGGGTAAAAAGCGGATAGTTCGGAATTCTGAGTTGGTCCCGCTGCCGCGACATCACATTCACGGAGTTATGCAACATGACATCGGAGAGCTTGGCTGTGGCGTGAGTCATGAAAACTCTGGCCTGCGGTTGCCTGCGCATCAGAACAGGGAGAGATCCGATATGATCTTGGTGCGCGTGGGAGATAAGAATTCCGTCAACCGAGCCATCCGGAATCGATCGATAGTTCGGGAGCGCTGTTTCACCCTCGTGCTTCGGATGCAACCCCGCGTCAATCACAAGTTTGTGGCCGTCCAGTTCCAGGAAATACGAATTCGCCCCGATCTCCGTTTGCCTGGTCAAATTAATAAATCGCATTCTCTCTATGTGAGCACCTAAACTCGCTGAAACCTTCCAGGTCCGGCGACGTCTCACAAACTTAATGAATCTCGGACCGGAAACCAAATCTTACCTCTTGAGATTTTAAGATGCTCTCTGCGATCACCGCCAATCGTTGGGATTTCGACGCCGCCGCTCACCTCCTGGTGCGTGCTGGATTCGGCGGGAACCCGTCCGAAATCCAGCGGACTTTAGCGTTAGGGCCGGAAAAAGCGGTGGATTCGATGGTCAATGTTCAGCCGGACGATTATCCGCCCCCCACCTGGGCTACTCCGGCCGATGGGAGCGATTTGCGTGCGCAGGTCCAGGCAGCTGCCACCCCCTTCGAAAAACAAGCGGCCATTAAGCTTCTTCGACAAAAATTCATCAGCGAAATGAAGGATCTCACGCGCTGGTGGATGACACGCATGGTCAACACGCCCTCTCCGCTGGTCGAAAAAATGACGCTCTTCTGGCACGGCCATTTTGCGACCAGCGGACAGAAAGTGAGACCCGCGTACAAAATGTGGCTCCAGAATGAGACATTCCGGCAGAACGCACTTGGCAATTTTCCATCCCTCGTCAAAGCCGTCTCGCGTGATCCCGCGATGATGGTCTGGCTGGACAGCGTCCAGAGCAAAAAAGGGAATCCCAACGAAAATTTCGGCCGCGAGGTCATGGAACTCTTTACCCTCGGAGAAGGCAATTATACCGAGTCCGACGTGAAAGCTGCAGCGCGAGCGTTTACCGGCTACAGAATTAACCAACAGGAGCAATCCTTCAGGTTCGCTGAACGACAGTTCGATCCAGGTCTGAAGACGTTCATGCGACAAACGGGTCCTTGGGATGGCGACCAGATCCTGGATATCATCGTCTCGCAACCGCAGTGCGCACGCTTCCTCGGGGCCAAGATATGGAGATTTTTTGTTTACGACGATCCGGAGCCAAAGCTGCTCGACGCTGTCGGGAGTGAAATTCGTAACCTCCGTTACGAACTGCGGCCTATCCTGAAAGCCCTTCTTTTATCCGAAGAATTCTATAGCTCGCGGTCCCGCAATTCGCAGATTAAAAGCCCGATTCAGTTTCTGGTCCAAGCGCTGCGCACCATGCCGATCGCATTGCCGGACTCAGAGGTGTTCGAATTCGTCTTCCGTCAAATGGGTCAGGTCCCCTTTTTCCCTCCTAATGTCAAAGGTTGGGATGGTGGGAAGAGCTGGATCAATACCGCAACGCTCAGCTTCCGCTATAAACCGGCGAATCAATTAGTCGAAGGCTTTAACCCCCGGGAAATGGGGTTGCCGAAGCCGCCCGCCTTGGATATGACCTCTC